>NZ_JBRCAD010000098.1:0-17487 GCF_053493415.1 Trichothermofontia sp.
GCGGTGGCGTGGTGCCGGTCACGGCTTGTAGCCAGGTGGCTAAGCCTTCAGCAACGCCCAGGCCAATATCACGGCGTTGATTTTGGATAATGAAGCGATCCTGGGGATTGGTCAAAAAGCCCAATTCCAATAGCAGGGAAGGTGGGCGCACGTCTCGGCAAAAGGCCAGTCGGCCTACGGCGGTGGCGGTATCAGGTTTAACCCCTCGGCTGGGGATCTGGGGCACTCGGCGCAAATAGGCACTCAGGATAATCTGACCATGTTGCCGACGGACCTCGTTGTTGGCGATATAGAAACAGGTGGCTCCCCGCACTGTCGGATCATTAAAGGCGTCGGCATGGATTTCCAGGGCAACATCGCGGCTATCCGATCGCGCATTAATCCAATCGATCGTCCCGCGCAGGCTGAGGGTATCGGGTACGGAGAAGACCGCATAGCCACGGGGTTGTAGGATGTTAACAATCTCATCCCGTACCAGCATCATTTCCCTGGCTTCGGTGGTATTGCCCGCGATCGCGCCGGGATCGCGTTGACTTCCCTCAAATCCGCCGTGACCCGCTGAGATAAAAATCCGTCCTACCATTTGCGACTCGCATCCCTGGTTTAATGAAGATGGACTGTCCGAATTTCCCTGGCCAGCGATCGCCAGCCCGTAGACCCCGATCAAAGTCGTAACACACTATAGCGACTCTTGATCAATTTCGGGATGGATGTATCAATTTGCCCCACCGATTCCAATTGACCTTATGTCGCCCGCCTCTTTTCTGCAACATTGCCAAGGCGCGATCGCGGGTGCTTGGCAGGCCGAGTGCTACAGCCATTGGTACCTTAACCAGGCTCCCAAACACCTCTGGCTAACGCAATGGTCCCCGCTTCCCTGGCAGGCGCAACCCCCCGGTACCCTGACTTGGACGATCGCCGATCGCTGTGCCCAGGATTTGATCGCCCACGGGCAGGTGTTCCCCGATCGCTGGCTGGCTGACCTTTTGCAGCGCAACGATTTTGGCGCTTCTACAAACCCCACTGGGGCAATCCCCACCGCAGCGGACATTCTGGTGGCCCTGCTCCCCGTTGCCGTGTTCTATCACGATGATCCCACCCGTCTGGCCCAGGCGAGTCAAGTTATCTTCCTAGCCCTCAGACGGGCATGGCCAGAGGCACGCATGGGTATTGCTGGGCAGGAAATTGGCACCGAGCTGGATTGGAGCCACCTAGCCGCCGCCTGGCTGGGGTTTGCCCTGGCGTTAAGTCAGATCTGCCAGGGGAACCGGGAGCCGATGACCCTGATCCCCCAAGTTTTGGCAACTTTCCCGGCGATCGCTGCCCCGGTCATTGCGGGTCCGCAGGCGATCACTCAGGTTGAAGAATGTTGGCAATCTGTCCAGCGAGGGCTGACCCAGGGGGCAGGCTTGGCAACCGTTGTCCCCACCCTGCTGGGGCCAGGGCCGGCAAGGACGATCACACAATCCGTTGCCCTTGCTTTGTACTGTTTCCTCAGTGCGCCGCAGGATTTTCGCTGGGCGGTGGTGCGATCGCTGCGAACTACCCAGCTTCAGCCCCCCATTTCCCCCGGAGATGCGCCGCGCATGAGTGCCCCTAGCCCTGGATTCGTTGCCCTCACCGGAGCGTTGGCGGGGGGCTATCACGGGCCAGCTCGTTTACCACGGACGCTGCCAGGCTTGACTGAACAACCGTCAACGTCTCCCCATCGCCTATCTCCCCCCTCTGGACCGGCGGTGCTGTCGCAGATGCTACCCCTGGCGGCGGCTTGGGCGGGAGCCTATGATCCCCATGAACTATCAGCCTTGCCTGTTGTTGCGTTGCCGCGATCGGTCTGTCCCTCCTCTTAAATAACGGCCTGTAAACTCAAGGCAGCTTCATTCAAAGACTGGATACTCGCTTTCGTTTGGCTGATGCCGCTGGCATTTTGCACGGCGCCCTGGTTGAGGGCATTCATGGCACTCACGACCTGTTCGGTGGCGATCGCCTGTTGCTTGGCGGTTAGGGAAATCTGCTGACTGCTGATCACCACCCGATTGATAGCATCTGCCACTTTGGTAAAGGTATCGGCGGTGCCTTGGGCCGTGGTCACACTCTGCTGCACGGTTTGGGTGCCTGCTTCGGTCACCTGCATCGTTGCATTAATCGCGGTCTGAATATCGGTAATTAATTCGTTGATCCGTCCGGTAGATTGCTGGCTTTGATCGGCTAATTTACGAATTTCAGCGGCCACGACCGAAAAGCCCCGGCCATGCTCTCCCGCCCGCACGGCTTCAACAGCGGCATTCAGCGCCAGCATATTGGTTTGGTTGTCCAAATCCCCGACCAGGTTGGAGATATTACCAATTTGGCCCGTTTGTTCACTCAGGCGCAGGATATGGTTGGCGATCTCGGCTACTTTGCTGTTCAGGGTGGCCATGTCATCGAGGGTATGCTCAACCGCCGTTGTCCCCACGATCGCCAAATTCGCAACCTCTTGGGCCGCAGCGGCGGCTTGCTCGGCTTGCTCGGCGGATTGCCGAGCCGATGATCCCAATTCATCCATCGTGCTGGTGGTTTGGGTGACAGATGTGGCTTGTTGGGTGGCGACCCGTTCCTGTTGGGCGATCGTGGCGGCAATCTCGCTGGAGGAACTCGCAATGTTATTGGTCACTTGACTGATGGGACGGATGACCTTCCGGTTAATGATCAGGAGTGAAATTAAGCCGATTACAATGACGATCGCGGTGCCACCAATCGACACAAAACGAGAGAGCGCTTCGGCTTGACTGGCCGCCTGTTGTCGCTGTTTCAGCAATGTGGTTTCCACCTGGATGATGTTCTCAATTTCTGAGCGGATGGTGTCCATCATCTGTTTGCCTTCTTCCGACAAGAGCATCTCTTGCAGATTCTGGTTTTGGCCGGCACGGGTGAGGGCGATCGTGCGGGCCAGGTAGTCCAGTTTCTGCTGGCTTAGGACTTCTAGCCGCTCTATTCTGGCCACTTGTGCTGGATTATCACTGACCAGCTCCTTCAAATCATCCAACGTGCTTTCAAGTTCCTTGAGTGCCTCATGATAAGGGTCCAGAAACACTTCCTGCTTCGTGAGCATAAACCCTCGTTGACCGGTTTCGGCATCGACCAATTCTTTCTCTAGTGCCCGCACTTCCTCCCTAACTCGATAGGTATGGGCAACCCAATGGTTCGATTCAACTAGAGTCCGCATACTGACCTGAGACACCACGCCGACTCCCAGCATCACAAGCAAGATACTCCCAAAACCAAGTTGGGTAACACGTCCAAGTTTCAAATTGCGTTGCATAGCAACGATATTGTTTGTCATTATTGGTCTCAACTTTTTCAGTCAAAGAGGAGATTTAGGATGTTTCCTATCTAGGAAAATCAATTGTGTGGCTGATGTCCCTGTTGACTATTAGGCGTAACACCCTAGCTGCTGGCAACGGATTTTCCTGATTGCCCTAAGATTGCATGAGCAAAACTACATCTATCGGACCTCTATGCCTAGAGTGCCCGTGAGGAGACAAGCGGCCCCACTGTGTTACAAAAAAAATGAAGTGTTGCATTAGTTCAAGGCGGCTGGCTGAAAGCTTCGTAGGAGCAGGTTTTTCAGGGGATATCGGCTGGCAGAATTAATCGTCATAAACCTGCCTTTTCCAGAGAGATGGATTTCCAAGAACGTATCCCTATCCGTATCCTGATGTGAGGCATTATCACACTGGCAATCCTCAACCAAAAAAGCCCTGACGGTTATCATCAGAGCCAAATGCCTTAATGCCAAACATCGAAAAGGAAGAAATCCAATATGCGATCGCGATCGCCGCCGCACTTCCCGGCTAAGCGATCGCCCCCGCCCGGACACACAGTCCTAGGAGAGCCAGGAGGCCACTAGCCACATAACACAGCAGCACCACCTGAAGCTCAGACCAACCCGTCAACTCTAAATGGTGATGCAACGGAGCCATCTTAAACAACCGCTTGCCAATGCCGTTGGGGCCTTTGGTCGCCTTGTAGTAACTGACCTGAAGGACAACAGACAGGGCTTCGGCCACGAATAGGCCCCCAATAATGAGTAGACCCCAAAGATTTTGGCTGAGCAGGGCCACGCCGGCCAATGCACCCCCTAGGGCCAGGGAGCCAGTGTCCCCCATAAACACACTGGCAGGATTCCGGTTATGGGCCAAAAAGCCCAGGTAAGCCCCGCTCAGCGCGGCACAAAAAACCATGAGATCCGGGTGAGTGGCCCCACTCAGGGCACCCATCCCCAGCAGGGCGATCGCGCCCGTCCCAGCGGCCAAGCCATCCAGACCATCCGTTAGATTAGTGGCATTACTTTCAGCCACCAACACAAAACCCGCCACGGCCCAAAATAAACTCCCCAAGGGCAGCGTTAACCCCAGGGGCAGGGTGAGGGTCGTCATCGCGGGCTGGGTCGCCAGTAGCCACAGACAAAAGAGGCTGGCCACCATAATTTGTAAGAGCAACTTGGTGCGTGGCGAAATGCCTCGATTAGAGCGACGGTTCAGGACTTGCCAATCATCCAGCCAGCCGATCGCGCCAAAGGCCAGGGTCAGCAAGCACAGTACCCCGACATGGGCCGAGAAGTCGGCTGCTAATAGGGCGACGAGCAAGCCAACGGGTAGGATGAAAATACCCCCCATCGTCGGTGTGCCAGCCTTCTTGAAATGGGCCTTGGGGCCTTCCTCGCGGATTACCTGCCCGGTTTTCAGGGCCTGAAGCAAGGGGACAACCCAAATTCCCGCTAGGATAGTTAACCCGGCACTCACTAGGAGGGGGACCGTGAGGGAACCGTATTGGGTAAGGCTCCGTCCTGCCAGCGTATCCAGAACGATCGCTGCCAGCCCTAGTAGCAGGGCCAACAGCAACGATAGACCTAGACCGGAGGAGGCCAGTACTCTCGATGGGAATAACTTAGCGTCCACAAAAACCTCGACTCACTCACTCACCACGACCATGAACGGAAGTTCGTAACAATTGTTCACTAGGAGGCGTTGAAAGGCAACCCCCAGCGGGGGGAGTGCCCAAACGTGCCTAGAGTCTACTCATCCAAGTCCATATCGTCTAGATCATCGTCATCATCGTAGCTAGAATCATCCCCCCCCATCAGTTCCGAGATTTCTTCTTCTTCTTCTAGGTAGCTGCGATCGTCCTTCGGATCACGGGCCAGCAACCGCCCCGTCTCTTCCAGCCAATTCAGGATCGAAGCATCTTGAATCATGGGGATAACGGGGGCCGGTTGGTTACGGGCTTCTTGGCGTAATGAGGGGTTGTGCATAAACATTCGGCTCAAAGTAACCGTCGTCCTCTATTCTGTCTTAACTATTCTTCCCCATATTCTGGCAATATTCTATAGATATCTCCACAAAATCCCGCCCTTTTTGCCCCAGGGCGGCAGGGGCCATTGGCTCAAGCGCCTGTTTAGAGAAGGCTCGTGCCTCGTGCCCTAGTGGGAAAATGCCGAACGGGTGAATATGCCCAAATTTTCACGGCTTGACGGCTCTGATCCGCACACAATGCTCGCCAGTCGGGGAGAACTGACCTTCCGGAGCCAGGGCTTGGGTTAGGGCGTCGGCTGGGTATTCTCCGCGAGCCAATGGAGATAGGCCCCCGCCCCCGCCACGATCGGCACAGCAATGATCTCTGGCACCTCATAGGTATGCATGGCTTGAATGGCGCTCACCAGGCGATCAACTAAATGTAGATCGGTTTTGATCACGAGTTGCCATTCCATCGCCTGCTGGACGGCCCCTTGCCAGGTATAGACCGATGTAATCGGCATCAAGCTTACGCAGGCGGCTAGGTGGGCCGTCACCAAAGCGTGGGCGATCGCTTGGGCTTGGGCCTGATCAGGAGCCGTTACCAGGACAATGCCAAATTGTGGGTCTGCCCGGTCAGTCATCTCCGGTTACCTCATCTAATGACCTACTTTCATGACGACGCTAATGACCACAATAGACAATGAGATCAATCTCGACATCGCCAATGCCCGCCAGTCCCAAAACCCTGACGGTGGTGCGACAGGGCAAGCGTTCCGGCTGGAAATAGGCGGCATAAATTTCATTAACCGTTGCGTAGTCTCGTAAATCGGTGATAAAAATGCGGGCCATGACCACGCGATCAAAGCCGGTTCCCACGTGTTCCAGCACCCGTTTTAGATTGGCCATCACCTGCTGGGTTTGCTCAGCGATCGCCCCTCGGATAATCTCCCCTGTCGTGGGGTCCTCTGCGAGTTGCCCCGTCACAAACAGAAAATCCCCCGCTCGGACGGCATGGGAATAGGGGGCCACCGGTGGCAGGCAATCGGGTAAGGTGATGTACTCTAACAAGGGGAAACTCTCCTAAATATCGCCAGAAAATCGGGCAAATGTGGCGAAAAAGCTGGGTTTACCAGCAGTATGCCAGAATTCTGTGATGATTGCTGATCGACCCTGCATTCGTCCGCCACACGGAGGGTCGATTCTGGTCACGGACGTGCGATAATCGACAACGGAGAGGTGGCAGAGCGGTTGAATGCGGCAGACTCGAAATCTGTTTTAGGGTCACACCTAACGGGGGTTCGAATCCCCCCCTCTCCGTTGCCCCTAGCCCATGTGGCCCACCCATCCAAGGCCATTAGGCTCGCCAAACCGGGTACCTAGTAAAGTTTCGCCACGTTGGTAGTCACGACTTTAGTCGTTGCGGGCTAGATCCCGCGCTACAAACTTTGCATCATCAATAATTCATACGCAGCTATTGGGAGCATTGCTTAGCGCCAGCATTTGCGGCCATAATTTTTTTGCATTAAGGAAGACATTGGCTAGACTGAGGTAGCACCGGACAGGATAACAATTGGTCTTCCCCGTGAAAGTCACTTAGCCATGACACAACCTAATCTTGTAGCGCTTGCCCAACAAGGCGATCCTCGTGCGATCGCTGCCCTTGTTAACCAGCATCTCCAGCCCCACGGTATTCAAAGTCGGGTGACCGTCAAAGCGGGCAGTCTGCACCTTTTGTTGGAAGCTGAGGAAGTCCCCCCGCAAAGTACCTACCTGGCCCAAATTGCCGATCTCTTGGGTGAGCATCAAATCCATGCCTTTGAGACAGTCATGGTGTATGGGCGCAAGTACGGTGATAAGAAACCCGCATGGCAAGATACGGTAGCCGTACCGGAAGAACTACAGACGATCGTCCACGGTGATGAACCTGACCTTTCCTTTGCATCCGCAGTGCCTGATGTCGCTAACCTTGCGCCCCCCCCGGTGCAAAAAACGGAGGAACCGGATACCCTGCTCCAGCACGATCTCGAAACCCCGGCCCCACTAGCGGCAGATACCAGCGATGATCGGGATCTGCCCCCCATTGCCTTTTCCTTTGATGCGGACAGTGGGCAAAATGGGAGTACGGCTGGTACGGCCTCAACGGCGATTCCGTCTGATTTTGGTGCCGATTTTGGTCTAGGGGCGATTGACGATCAGGAGATGGCTTTTGATGACCGGGACGATCGCGATTATGCGGATCTCGCGGTTGAGGAAGAAGCAGCAGCCGATGCAGAGGATACGGAAAACGAAGACAGCACTGCCGATCGAGACACCACGGCCCAGCCCTGGTATATCCGGAAGCTCGGTCTCATTGTGGGTGCCTTGGTCCTAGCCGTGGTGGCCGCCTTTGGGATTCGGTTCTGGCTCAATCAAAGTGCAACGCCCGTGGGTGATTCCTTACCGGTTGAGTCACCGCAACCATCCCCAACGGCTTCCCCCCCTGGGGATGAATCCCCGGCCTCGCCGACGGCCCCCGCTTCTCCTGCTTCACCGACTGCCGCTGCTTCCCCCGCTGCTGATCCCTTCCGGGAAGCGGTTAACCGGGCGACCAGTGCTGCCAATCTGACGCAAACGGCCCGGACCCGTCAGGAGTGGCAGACCGTGGCTAACCAGTGGCGCGAGGCGATCGCCCTCATGCAAGCAGTGCCAGCGGATAACCCCAATTATGCCGTGGCTCAAGATCGGGCGGTGGCTTACCAGAAGAACCTGGCCTATGCCGAGCAGGCCGCCGCCAGTCGTCCGGAATAGGGACAGGGGTACGGAGTAGCAGCGCACGGAGCAGGAATCATGGCCCCGATATTCGCCGTGTTGATCGTTGCCAGTTGGGTCAGTGCGATCGCGATTGTGTCTGTGCAGAATGCCACGCCGGTCACGCTGCAATTTTTGGTCTGGCGATCGGTCCCTATCCCGTTTGGGGTAGTGCTGGCCTTTAGTGTGACGGCGGGGGCTGTGGTGATGGCCCTTGTTCAGGGACTTTGGGTTTGGCTAGGCCCCCCGGCGCGGGGGCAGTCTGCCTTTGCACCCGATGACGCGATTTGGGACGAGGATGCAGTTGACGATCGGCCCTAATTAGCCCCCTGGGGATTGCCCTGCCCGTACTGACTCAGGGTTGCCCGGATGGGCGGAGCTTCAGAAATGCCCTCGGTTAACGCGACTTTTATCGATGCCAGCCAGAGGAGGAACTTTGATGCCCCCAAACCTAAGGCACCCGAATTTCCGTAAAGTGCACCGCAAGATCGCTCCTGTGATCTTTCTACCCCTGTGCTTAACGGCTCTGACAGGGATTGTCTATCGTCTGGGTAGCAGTTGGTTCGGAGTCCCTGCGGGCCTTGCCAATCAGTTCATGGCCATTCACCAAGGGAAATTTCTAGGACAACCCCTGGCCCCGTTCTATGTTTTGCTGAGCGGTATGGGCTTATTGGTCATGATTGGAACGGGGATAACGATGGTGCCCTGGCAACGTTTAGGGCAGTTGCGATCGTCGAATCGCCCGTGGCCCTGGGTGCATCGCACCCTTGCCGTCATCGCCTGTTTACCCCTAAGCATGAGTGCGCTCACGGGTATTGGGTATGGGCTAGGTCGGGCCTGGTTTAATCTGCCTGGGCGTCAGGCAGGCTGGCTATTACAGCTACACCAGGGGGCTTATTTAGGACCGGTCGGGCGATCGTTCTATGTCCTGCTGGTGGGGTTAGGGTTGCTGGGGCTGTTGCTGAGCGGTATCCACTTGTCGGGTATCTTGCGCCGCCGCCCGTGATCGTCGCATTAACCCTAGTCGCCTACAGATGGCTGTCCAGAACAGTTTTAGGCTGTTGGAGTCCCGATGGAAAATCCCTCCCCCGAAGCAGGAGAGGGACCTGATCGATTAGCGAGCATTCCCTAGCCCGCGCGTGGAGCAAGGGAGTGGGAAAGATCGGAGCGCGGTTGTCACCATTAAGCCGTGATCCCAGGGATGGGATTAGCCTTGGCTAAATCACCCGGTGCCCACAGGGCTAATCAAGCCGGGATAATTGCCATAGGATTTGGTTACCTTCGCGGCGCACACGGGACACTTCCCAGTTACGCCATGCCCATTGTTCCCCCCGACTGGTGACAGCGCTAGCATTGACATCCATCAAGTCAGCTAATTCAGAGCTGGTAATCAGATAGCCCTTATGGGCAATTTCATCAGCGGTATGCAAGGTCTCCACTAGATTGCGGAGTTGAGCCACTCGGATTTCACGCGGTAGGCTTTCGGCGACTTCGTTGAGAGAATTCGTGGAATCAATCATATTCAATAGACAACAATGGTAGTCTGGCAGCAATGAAATTGTAGCGTTAGTGGCTCGATTTCGTAAGATCTAAGCTAAAAATTGAGGATATCGCCGTCAACTCGGATTGTTTGAACCAGGGGCGGGGTAATACCCTACTCTACCTTTCTACAGAAGGGTTTGCCGTTAGCAGGGTGGCAGTTAGAACATCGCTAACCGGTTCTGGCCGCCTGTGCCAAGCTGGCTTGTGTCGTGCTAATGCTCGGTTGTCAACCAAACGCACACAGCCCAAGATCCGGTGCAACCGCTCGGCTTATGGTGACGTTGGCGAGAAACGGTAGTGGCAGGCCTTGTCCATGCTTGTCCATGCTTAATGTATATCCGTTAGACTGTGAGACGTAAAGCCGTCCTGGCAGGACGGGGTTTCAGGCCTCAGTTTTTTGATGACAACGATCGCGCTATTTGGCACCAGTGCTGACCCCCCGACCGAGGGACACCGTCTGATTTTGACCTGGTTAGCCCATCAGTTCGATCGCGTGGCGGTGTGGGTAGCGGATAATCCCTTTAAGTCACATCAGGCAAGGCTGGCCGATCGCGTGGCCATGCTACGACTGCTAATCGAGTCTTCGGAAGTCTTGCGATCGCGGGTAGACCTGGACCCCCAACTCAGTCATTCCCGCACCTTGTTTACGGTGCAACGGGCACGGGAGCGCTGGCCAGAGGCCCAATTTTCACTGGTGATTGGCTCTGATCTGGTCACCCAATTGCCCACCTGGTATCAAGCGGCCCAATTGCTGCGCCAAGTTAAGGTGCTGGTTATTCCACGACCGGGGTATGCTATCCCCACCGAGGGGATTGAGCGGCTGCGTCAGATGGGGACCGAGGTGACGATCGCGGATTTACATGGTTTGCCCGTTTCCTCCAGTCACTATCGAGAGGCACAGGATACGGGGGTTTTGCCCGCCTCGGTACAAGCCTATATTCAACAACAACAGCTATACCGATGGCCGGGAGAAACCATTCAGACACCGTAAAGCAACAGCCCCTGGCAGATTTTAAGGTGGGAGTTGACAATGTCATTTTCTCGGTGGATACCAGCCAGAACCGCTTGCTGGTGCTGCTGGTGATGCGGCAGCAGGAGCCATTCTTGGGGCAGTGGTGCCTGCCGGGAACGCTGGTGCGGCAAGGGGAATCCCTGGAAGATGCGGCCTATCGGGTTTTGGCGGAAAAAATTCGGGCGAATAATCTCTATCTGGAACAACTTTATACGTTTGATGAACCCTATCGTGAGGTGCGATCGCCCCCGAATCATCCCCCAAATCGCCCCCCGAATCGCTATTTATCAGTGAGTTACTTTGCGATCGTGCGGTTTGAGGAAGCGGAATTGATTGCTGATGGCGTGAGCGGTATTGCCTGGTATCCCCAAGCACAAGTGCCAACGCTGGCCTTTGAACAGCAACGAATTCTTAATTATGGCTATCAGCGGCTACGCAATAAGTTGGAATATAGCCCGATCGCGTTTGAGGTTTTACCAGAACTCTTTACCCTAAATGATCTATACCAGTTTTACACCACTATTTTAGGAGAGAACTTTGCCGACTACTCCAACTTCCGAACCCGATTACTTAAACTAGGGTTTCTTAGTGATACGGGCTTAAAAGCTTCACGCGGTGCTGGACGCCCCGCCAGTCTCTATCGCTTTGATGCAGTTGCCTTTGCCCCCCTAAAGGATAAGCCAATGGTCTTTATATGATTTCCATGAGATTTCCCATCAACTTTTACCATGTGATAAATACTTAAAAATCTAAAATCTAAAATCTAAAATCTAAATCATGGACAATGAATCACACTTCAAGAATAATAAATTAGCCGTGCTAATTGATGCCGAAAATATTAGTCCCAAGTCGATTGACCTTTTGTTTCGGGAAATTGCTAAGTATGGCACTATCCATGTCCGTCGGATCTATGGGGATTGGACCACACCGCAGTTGAGTAGCTGGAAAGATCAATTACATAAATATTCGATTCAGCCCATTCAACAGTTTCGCTATACATCCATTCAACAGTTTCGCTATACATCAGGGAAAAATGCCACCGATAGCGCTCTCATTATTGACGCAATGGATTTACTCTATACCCGTAATTTTGATGGGTTTTGTCTAGTGTCTAGCGACAGCGATTTCACTCGTTTGGTGAGTCGTATTCGCGAGGAAGGATTAATTGTCTATGGCTTTGGCGAGAAGAAAACGCCGCAGGCATTTGTGAGTGCCTGTGATAAGTTTATCTATCTGGAAATCCTAACCCAGAAAACGGGGGAGGTGGCCTCTAACTCTTCCATAAATCCGGAGGAAAGTGTAGCAACAAAATCACTGCGAAGTTCGGATAAGGAAGCAATCGTCGCCTTGCAAATACCGGAAGAATTACTGGAGTTACTCAAGGATGCCTATGAGGCGGTGTCGGGTGAGGATGGTTGGGCGAATCTGGGTCCCTTTGGTGCCCAAATTACGCGATTATCCCCCTCGTTTGATGCCCGCACCTATGGCTTTAAGAAATTGGGGGAGTTGGTTCGCAAGATTAATATTTTTGAGGTAAAGCAACGACCTAAGGGGTTATATATTAAGTTAAAGGAAAAGACTTGAACTGGGTTGAAACGCGGTCGGCCATTCCTTAACAACTGAAAATAAGCTATATGGCAGTCCCTCACCCTCTCACTCCCTAGGACTTTAGCCCACCGAAGCGGCGATCGCGTTTTTGGTAAGCTAACAATGCCTGGTGGAATGCTTCGCGATCGAAATCGGGCCAGAGGGTATCGGTGATATAAATCTCGGCGTAGGCGGTTTGCCAGAGCAGGAAGTTACTAATGCGCATTTCGCCGCTGGTCCGAATCAACAAATCCGGATCACAAACATTGGTGGTATAGAGATACCGCGAGAACAGGGCCTCGTTAATTTGCTCCGGATTCAGGACACCTTCCTTCACCTGGGTGGCGATCGCCCGGCAGGCTTGGACAATTTCCTGACGGCCCCCGTAGTTAATCGCCACGGTGAAATGGATACCCTGGTTATCTTGGGTCGCCTCGACGGACTGGGCGATCGCCCGTTGGAGCGATTGGGGTAAGCCCGCCACATCCCCCGCAAACCAGATGCGCACATTCTCCCGCATCATTTCTTGCAACTCCTGCCAGAGCACCCGCTCGAACAGCGCCATCAGGAAGTCCACCTCGCCGTGGGGCCGCCGCCAATTTTCCGTGGAAAAGGCATAGGCTGTCAGTGCGCCAATCCCCCAGTCATCGCAGCAGCGCAAAATTTCCTTAAGGGCACTCACCCCTTGCCGATGGCCCATTGTCCGGGGTAAGCCTCGGTTTTTTGCCCAGCGACCATTCCCATCCATCACAACGGCAACGTGCTGCGGTAGGCGATCACGGTCCAGATCCGTGGGCAGATCGCGTAGGGGCAAGGACTGAACAGTCATTTTCTCTCCCGTAAGGTGGACGGTGATAAGCGGAGCAGGCGGGCAAACACATTGAACCCTTTAAAGCTTAAATGACGGACCAGATCCCGAAGGTTAGGGGCAACCGGTTCCCGCTCGATCGATTGCGAAAACCGTTCTTCTAGTAACTCCTTTAGCTTACTGCTGGTGAGGGGACGGTTCATGCTCCCTTTCTCCGCCAGGGAAATCGACCCGGTTTCTTCCGAGACAACGATACAGACACAATTTTCAACCCGTTCGGTAATCCCTAGGGCGGCCCGATGTCGGGTACCCAGGCGACGGGAGGTGGGTTGCTCGGAAATGGGCAGAATCACCGCCGCCGCCGCGACCCGTGTTCCGCGAATCAGGACGGCCCCATCATGTAAGAGCGTTGTGGTTTGAAACAGCGTTTGCAACAGTTCCTTAGAGACTTCGGCATTGAGCTTTACGCCAGGGACGGAAAAGTCGCGATCGTCGATCGGATTGCCCGTTTCCAAAATAATCAACGCTCCCGTCCGGTTTTGCGATAACTCCTTCACCGCATCAACAATCTCATCAATCACCGTATCCCCACTCTGGGTTGTGCCCTGGCTGGGTTGAAACAGTTGCCAAATTTGGCCCCGTCCCAACTGCTCCAGCAAGCGTCGGAATTCGGACTGGAGGATCACCGCCATTGCCACCGCCGACCCAATCACCAGATTTTCTAGGACAAAGCTCAATAGCCGTAGTTTCAACCAATCGCTCAGGACCGCCGCCAAAACCAGGATAATAAACCCCCGCACAATCCAGAGGGTCCGCCGCTCCCCAATAATGACTAGGGTCAGGTAGATAATGACGAATACGCAGGCAACATCGAGCAGGGGACGCAGGACTTCCAGGAGAGTCAGGATCGGGCTAGCCCAGCTGAGATTTGTCAGCCATTGCATCCAGGAATCCCCCATCAGTCTCCTAATCCACCTTGCCTACCGCCAGGAAGGGCGATTCACCGTTAGCGTCCCACAACAACCGTGTGGCATTTCGACCCAAGGCCCCACGTTATTTCAATCCTAATCGCCCGGTCTGTCATTTTACGGGTTATTGGTAATGCGCCGATGCTATGGGGATGTCATTCGCCTGGGCAAATACCGTGCGGACGGGTAGACAGTCTTGCCGGACCAAGTCTTCATAGGTTTCGCGGCGGATGATCAGGTTGGCTTCGCCGTTCGCGACTAAGACTGCTGCGGGCCGAGGGAGCCGATTATAGTTGGAGGCCATACTGTAATTGTAGGCACCCGTTGCCGGGACAACGACCACTTCGCCCGATCGCACCAGCGGTAATTGGGCTTGTTGGATCAAAATATCACCTGACTCACAGTGTTTCCCGGCGAGGGTTACCGTTGTGCTTAGGGGCGCAGACATTTGTTCTGCTGCCACCACACGATAGAGCGACTGATAGGTGATGGGACGGGGATTGTCGGACATACCCCCATCGATGGTGACATAGGTGCGCATCCCTGGAATATGCTTCTGGCTGCCCACCGTATAGGCCGTGACGCAGGCGGGACCAATTAGCGATCGGCCCGGTTCGCAGAGCAGACGGGGATAGGGTAAATCCTGGGATTCGCAAGCGGCGACCATTGCCGTACCGACCGCCTCAACCCAGGTGTCGATACTGGGCGGATCATCCTCTTCGGTATAGCGAATCCCCAAGCCTCCCCCGATGTTGATTTCCTGGACGGGCAGCCCATAGCTTGTGGCTTTGCTGAAGGCTTGGATTACGACGCTGGCTAGATCCCGATGGGGTTGAAGTTCAAAAATTTGGGAACCGATGTGGGCGTGTAGGCCAATGCAGACCAGTCCTGGTTGCTGACTCAGAAAATCAAATACCTCTGGCAACTGATCGGGGTCAAAGCCAAATTTGCTATCCAGGTGGCCGGTGCGAATGTATTCGTGGGTATGGCACTCAATCCCTGGCGTGAACCGGATCATCACCCGCACCGGGGTGGGCAAATGCTGACTGTCGTTATCGGTCTTGGCCAACAGGTCTACCAGCGTATGTAGATCGAGCCAGTTATCCGCCACGACCACACAACCCGCAGCGATCGCTAAGCGCAACTCTGCTACGGATTTGTTATTGCCGTGTAGATAAATGGTGCGGGGATCGAGACCTGCTTGGAGCGCCGTATACAGTTCACCCCCGGAAACGACATCAATGCCCAAACCTTCCTGGGCCACGATCGCGCAAACCGCCAAACAATTCCACGCCTTGGAGGCATACAACACCAGGGATTCCCCTGGATAGTGACGTTGCAGGGCATCCCGGTACTGGCGACAGGCTGTCCGCAGGGTCGCCTCATCTAGGATATAAAGGGGAGACCCCCACTGCTGTACCAGGGTCACCACATCACAGCCACCGATCTCCAGATGATCCTGCGCATTGGCACGGGCGGTGAGGGGGAGCAAAAACTGATTGGGCGAAGCGCTACCGCGATCGTCGGGCAAGTCTGGCAAATACTGTTGACTGGTGAATACGGGAAGGGGAAGGTCAGGGCATAGCATGGCGCGATCGCTCAGGAGTAGGTGAATAGGTACGATAAAACAAAGAAAAATCAGTTTACCGGATTGACTGTTGTCACAGGGGGCATTTTAAAAGAGTAAAGGACAAGTGCCTTCAACGGTCTTATTACTGAGTGTACAATCGGGGGCTGGTCACCTTGAGAAATTCTTGTCTACCTGCCGCACTCCCCGTGGTCTGTAAGCGCCCCACGGGGGCGCAACTCCCGGCTATCTTGGCGCTCGATCACCTGTGCCTGGGGGGCTTCTGGAGTGCGGATGGCTATACGAAGGAACTCGATCGGGCTAGTAGTCAATTTTGGGTCCTAGAACCGCTACCGACGGCGGGAATGAACCTGCCACTGCTCTTAGGGTTTGGCTGTTTTTGGGGCATTTTGGACGAAGCCCACATTACGATTTTGGGGGTACATCCCGATTACCAAGGCCAAGGGTTAGGGCAGGCATTGCTCTTGAGTTTGCTGCAAGTGGCACGGCAACAGGGGTTAGAGTGGGCCACGCTGGAGGTGCGGGTATCCAATGTGGCGGCCCGATCGCTCTACAGTAAATTTGGCTTCCAGGAAGCGGGTCGGCGTCCCCATTACTATCCCGATACGGGGGAAGATGCGCTGTTGCTCTGGCGGGGAGGCTTACAACATCCAGAATTTGCGAATTTGCTCTGGGAATGGCAACAAGCCGCCGCCGAACGGTTGCAGCGATCGGGGTGGCAGTATACGTTCCCAACCCTCTAGATTTTCGGTGTTGAAATTGCCTCTGACTTCCAGACGGTGAATCTCCATTTTTTATGCGCCACAATAGAAAAGTATCGGCCACGGCCTCCTCCTTGTTTGTCCAATTATGCAAACACCCGTCAACCTATTGAAAACACCATTAAGTTCACCCCTGATTTCTGTTAGCAAATTACCGACTGCTGACGCCATCCATGACGTACTCTCAACCGGTCGTGATGCCCATCGGGTTGTGATGGGGGAAAGTCGTGCTGACCGCTACCGGGGAAGCCCAGATGCCAACACAACCTACCCGGAGCAGCCTGCTGCCCCTGCCGACGAGGCCCCCCCCTCCCAGGCCAGCAGCTTACCCTCGCCTTCAACCCTGAGCTTGGCTTCCCAGGATGTGCGCAGCGTCATTCAACAGCAGAAGGAGCATGGATATGCCCTCACGACTAAATTGAATATCCTGTTTGTCACTAACGGTGCCCTGCTCACCAGCCTAACCCTGTCGCGGTTGGTCATGGTGCCCAGCGTTTTTAGTTTCCTGGAAGTGTTTAGCTTTTTAGCCAACTTTACCCTGCTGATCAATGCTTTCCTGCCCCGGCAAACAGCAATTAGTCCTAACCTGGAAGACCAGCGTTTTTTAGAACGGTACCTGTCCCTATCGCCGGAAGAGTACCAACTACAGATGCTCGTCAACTTGGCGCAAACGTATAATGCCAATAAGCAGCGGTTGGACGATGTCTCGGCATCGCTCCACTATTCTGCCTACGTGACCTGGGGACTGGCGCTGATCATTTTGCTGCATATTGTGGTGGCATTTTTGATCCCGGATCTAGCGCATCTGTCGGGTTTGCCTTTGTTGCCAGGAATCTGATTTGCACGAGGATGTGGATGTTATGGATGCGAATCATGTCAAGGACCATGCGGTTGAACCCCCTAAGACGCCCTTGCCAGAGCCAGATAACGATAACATCACGGTTTTGAGCAGTAAGCTCCCCAATGAGCCGATTTTGCCCTGGAATCGGTATGACTCCCCCTGGTTAGAGTCAGAAGCGTCTGAGGCGGCAGAAGCAGCGGCAGAAGCAGCCGCAGCGGCGGCTCCCCCAGTGGTGACCTCTCCCGAGTCAGCATCCCCAGAGCCGGAGACCCCAGAACCAAACACCCAGGCTGAGGCGGCCCTCCCTGGTCCCATCC
>NZ_JBRCAD010000099.1:0-23467 GCF_053493415.1 Trichothermofontia sp.
GGGTTAGGGCCGGATCGGGCCGAGGGGGATAACTACGCGAGGGGGGGGTGCCTTCCCAGTCGAGGGGTTGCCGAGCGGGCGGGGCTGAGGCGAGCCGCTGATCCTCTAGGGGAGCCAAGCGGTAATGGGTGGGTAATTTGGCCATCTCGTCCTCTAGGACGGCATTCAGACGGTTGACCAGGGCCGTCAAGATGGCTTCCCCCTGTTGCTCCAGGTTATGCATCCGGCTGAGTTGCTGGGATAGGGCGCTCTGGTAGCTACCGAGATCCTGCTCTAGGGATTGGAAGGTTGTGTTGAGGGTGGCATCCAGGGAGGCAATGAGTTGATAGGCCCGATCGCTGTAGCCATTCGTATGGGCCGGGTCGGCTGGATTCACTGGATAAACAGATTGACCGGCAATCTGTCGTAATTCCTCACTGAGGCGGCGTTGCAGGTGAGCCGCGATCGCCTGGGCCAGTTGCTTCGCCCAGCGTTGTTGTTGCAGCAATTCCCGCCGGGAAAAGGCTTCCTGGCGATCAGCCCGGAGGGTTTCAATCTCCTGAACTAGGCGGTCCTTTTCCGATTGCAGCCATTGAATATCCTGAGCCAGTTGCGTGACGAGACTTTCCTGCAACTTTTCCAGCTCCTGTGTCATGGCATTCAATGCCGTATCCGCTGCCCGTGCTGCCGCCGGACCCGATAGGTTGCTGCCACTCCCTCCCAATCGCTGATTGGATTGCGCCATTGAGTTTGCCCCGCTTGGACTGCCCTACATAATAAGTAAAAAATTCCAAAAGGGCCGTATCGCTAAAAATGTTTTCAATCTTACCGGTCAGCGATACCGGCCCCGCAGACTGCCCCGATCTCCGGCAACGGACGATACAAGCATTACCGAACACGGGGGGCTAGGGCACTCACCTTCTAGGTCGGCCTGCGGATTGTGTGCTATCGATGAACTATGATTTTTCTAGCGTTCAAGGCACACGGCAAAGCTGCCCAGTACGGTATGCTCAATCCACTGAAGCGGGTGCCAACCCACTTCAGAGAATGATCTGAGCGAGCCAAGCCTTCCCTCGCCTTTGCGGCCAGGGAGTGTCAAACTAACGACAAACTTAAGGTTGAAGTACGCATGGAGTCGCATGAAATTTCATACAGTTGAGACAGCCCCCCAGGATTGGCATGGGGATGGGCTAGCAATTGGGCTATGGCAAGCAGCGACTAACAATGGCCAGGGCCAGGAGCAACCGATCGCCCTCGCCAGTGAGTGGGCAGCGTTAGACGAGCGGTTCAATGGTATCCTGACGGAACTGATCGCGGAAATGGAGTTTAAAGCCAAAGCCGGGAGTACGATTTCCACCCGGATTGGCGGTAATACCCCCGTGCGTAAGTTGATCGTAGTGGGGATGGGCAAGGCCGCGGATTTCACCCTGGATGGGTTGCGCCGCGCCGCTGCTGCCGTGGCCCGCTTAGCCAAAAAAGAACGCTGTAAAACCCTGGCCCTGTGCTTGCCGCTGGCGGATCTACACCCTAGCCTAGCCGTTCAAGCCATGACCGAAGGGATCGAATTGGCCCTGTATCAGGATCTGCGCTTCAAATCCGAACCCGATCAGATACCGCCTCCCGATCGCATCGACTTTCTGGGGTATGGGGATCAACTGGCCGCGATCGCCCGTGCCCAAGCGATCTGTGCCGGGGTGCAACTCGCACGGGAACTGGTAGCGGCCCCCGCCAATGTCGTGACCCCCATAACCTTGGCAGAGACCGCCCGCGATATTGCCCAGATGGGGGAGGGGTGGGATCTGGAAGTTCTGGGACAGGCAGAATGCGAACAACTGGGGATGGGAGCCTACCTAGGGGTTGCCCAAGCCGCAGAACTCCCACCCCAATTTATTCACCTGAGCTATCGCCCCGCCGGGACCCCGCGCCGCAAACTAGCCCTGATTGGCAAGGGGTTAACCTTTGACTCCGGTGGCCTCAATATCAAAGGCGCGGGTAGCGGGATTGAAATGATGAAAATAGACATGGCTGGTGCCGGGGCGGTTTTAGGCGCAGCCAAAGCCCTCAGTTTGCTGAATCCCCCCGATGTGGAACTGCACTTTATCAGTCCTGCCACGGAAAACATGATCAGTGGCCATGCTCTCCATCCCGGCGATGTGATTACGGCCTCCAATGGTAAAACGATCGAGGTCAATAATACCGACGCCGAAGGTCGCCTCACCCTGGCCGATGCTCTGGTGTTCGCGGAAAAACTGGGGGTTGATGCGATCGTGGATCTGGCCACCCTGACCGGAGCCTGTGTGATCGCCCTGGGGGATCAGATTGCCGGCCTATGGAGTCCCGATCCCACCCTGAGCGAGCAGTTACAGCAAGCCGCCGCCCAATCGGGTGAGAAGCTTTGGCCCATGCCCCTAGAAGATAAGTACTTCGAGGGCATGAAGTCCCCCATTGCCGATATGAAAAATACGGGTCCCCGTAATGCTGGGGCCATTACCGCTGCCCTGTTCCTGAAGCAATTTGTCAAGGAGACCCCGTGGGCACACCTGGATATTGCCGGACCCGCATGGTTGGAGAAGGAGGATGGCTATAACAGCACCGGAGCCACAGGGTTTGGGGTACGCACCCTCGTGAACTGGGTCCTCAGCTAGACAAGCCGTAATTGTCAAGAAAGGTAAACCTACCCTGGCACTAGACAGAACCAAGGGAGGACTCAGTAAAATGTGCGTAATAGGATGAGGCCACTGGGCGAGTGGGCATCGGCGATCGGCGTCAAACCGTGCGATCGGCGGCAACCCGGCCAAGTACCTCGATATACCTTGAAGGATCTGACAGATCAGAGCCATGATTCTGTCGGCGATACTGCGACCCATCGAAACCGTTAGATACCTGTGAGCCTAAAAAAAACAAATCGCGATCTTCCCCAAATCAACGAGCGCATTCGCTTTCGCGAAATTCGAGTCATCGATACCGATGGCGGTCAACTGGGCATTATGACCCCCGCCGAAGCCCTGCGCATGGCTGAGGACAAGGATCTTGACCTTGTATTGCTCAGTGACAAGGCGGAACCGCCCGTTTGCCGCATTATGGACTACGGCAAATATAAGTTTGAACAAGAGAAGAAGGCCCGCGAGGCGAAGAAAAAACAGCATGCCGCCGAGGTCAAGGAAGTCAAGATGCGCTACAAGATTGAGGAACACGACTACAACGTGCGCATCAACCAGGCGGAACGCTTCCTCAAATCTGGGGATAAGGTGAAAGCCACGGTCACCTTCCGAGGGCGGGAAATTCAACACACTGACTTGGCAGAGGATCTGCTCAACCGTATGGCGACGGATTTGCAGGAGATTGCCGAAGTGCAACAGTCCCCCAAGCGGGAGGGCCGCAATATGATGATGCTTCTGTCACCGAAGAAGTAGTCACCGAAGAAGTAAGGGATCTGCCCAGGCGAGTTGACTGGCCATGAACGATCGGGGGGTAGGCCTCTTGCCTGCCCCCTGCCGCTAGGGAATGCCACCCCATTTCAGCGCTATTCCCCATTGCCAATGGCCGCGCCATTCCTGCTCGTGGGTACTGGGGACGGTTGCCTGGGCGGGTATGGCTGGGACGATCGCCGCCTTATGTTGTGTTTTATCACAGAAAATATAACGAAACCTAACATCCCCTCAGCTACATGGGGATGTGCTGGGGGAAAGCCGCCCCAACCGGGGCCATGCAAGTAGGGTTAGCCTAGCCACGATCGCTGATCAGTTGCCGATCGTGGCTGCGATCGCCCCCTGGGTGTTGCCGGCCTGACGGGGTAATTTTCCCTGTCATCAAATAAAAATATGGATGATCGCCCTCAAAAACTCATTAATTACGATGACGGCGATGACGATGCTGACGCAAGGACTTAAAATTTTCTGTCCTAAAGATTGACATTTGTCAATATGAGATAAATTTACATAAGTTAATAATGTCATGCCTCAACACGGACGACGTGACCGCGATCGGCCTCCAGATTTTGTTGCATAGGATGCATTGTCCGCCCGAGTTCCTGGGTACTCTAGGAATAGGGGGTTACAAAGCACGGGGGAGGGGGTCACGACTCTCAGAATCAGTTGGGTTATCTGAGAAAAACTGTTACAATTTTTGACAATAGAACATCTGGTTTAGTCCGGCGAACGTACAGCGTTGGCCGCGTCGCTCTTTTCATCTGCCTTTTATTTGCCTCACGTGGATTGCTGCTATGAAGACATCCCAGCGTTCAACCGACTTAGTGCGGGCCTACCTCCGGGAGATCGGTCGGGTTCCGCTGCTCACCCACGACCAAGAGATTGAGTTTGGTCGTCAGGTCCAGCGCTTAGCGAAACTTCAGAAAAACAAGGAAAATTTAATAATTTCTCTGGGACATGAGCCAACGCTGAGTGAGTGGGCAGCGTGCGTCGATCTTTCCGAGAAGGAGCTGTCGCAGGCGATCACGGAGGGTGAAGCAGCCAAGCGCAAGATGGTGGAGGCCAACCTACGGCTGGTGGTCTCAGTGGCGAAGAAGTACATCAAGCGCAATGTTGATCTACTCGACCTGATCCAGGAAGGCACGATCGGAATGCAACGAGGCGTCGAGAAATTCGACCCGGCCAAGGGTTATCGGTTTTCGACCTATGCCTACTGGTGGATTCGTCAGGCGATTACGCGGGCGATCGCGGAAAAAGGGCGCACGATTCGTTTACCCATTCACATTACCGAGAAGCTCAATAAGATCAAGAAAACCCAGCGCCAGTTATCACAACAGTTGGGCCGTGCGGCCACCACCAGTGAGTTAGCGGCGGCCTTGGATCTGAAACCAGAGCAGGTCCGGGAATATCTGGAGCGATCGCGCCAACCCCTTTCCTTGGATCTCCGCGTGGGTGATAACCAGGATACGGAGTTGGTCGAACTGCTGGAGGATGCGGGGCCGCAACCAGAGGACTATGTGAAGCAAAATGCCCTGCGCCAGGATTTGGAAACCCTCATGGCCGACCTCACCCCTCAACAACGGGAAGTCCTCGCCCTGCGCTTTGGTCTGGAAGATGGGCGGCAGTTGACCCTGGCCAAAATTGGCGATCGGCTCAATATCAGTCGGGAACGCGTCCGGCAGATCGAGCGGGAAGCCCTCACGAAACTGCGCAAGCGCAAGGGCGATATGCGGGAATATCTGGCCAGCTAATGATGGGTTACAGGTCCGCTAAGAACCCGTTAACGGCCCGTCTGCAACGTTCGAGGGTCAGGAACACCCGATCAACCAAGGGGCAGGCCCAGTACCTGCCCCTTGGGGTTATAAGGGATAGGAAACGCCGTAAACTGTGGCCGGGAATTAGTGGGCTGTGAAGCCAACAAACAGCAAGGGCAACAGCAGGGAGAGGGCAACAATGAGGAGCAAGGTACCCGGATCAACATTCAGGATCAGGGGTTGACCCTTTTTGGCCGCAGGTTTTTCACTCATAGATCAGTTGCTCCACAATACTTGAGATCACGACGATCGTAACAGGCATCCCCGTAGTGGCCCCCAGCGATTCCCGGCGATTTAATATTGGCGGAGAGAGGGGTCAACCTGGATCGCATAGGCGTCAATGCCACCCACAACGTTTTTAACGTGCTCAAACCCCTGGGATACCAACCACTCACACAGCCGCTGCGATCGCATCCCGTGGTGACAGAGGACGATCGTCTCCCGGTGGCGATCGAAGCGCTGGCTAATTTGACCTGACCACGCTTCAAACTGACTGAGGGGCAGTAATTCAAACCCATCCAGGTGAACAATGTCCCATTCATGGGGTTCGCGCACATCGATCAGTTGCCAGGTGGCCGGATCAGCGCCAGCCAGATAGGTTGCGAGTTCCTCGGCACTGATCTGGGTAATCGCAGCATCAGCATTGGGCACCGTCATAGCAGTCATTGGACAAGATATCTACTCCCCCAGCATAGAGCCAACCGAACGCGCCGGGGTGAAAAGCCCGTACCGATTTCCCCCTGCCCCTTGCCACCGAGTCTCCTTACAATAGGGACAGTCGATATTGTTTAGGGTTAGATCAGGCCTACAGCACTTCCATACCCGGTGAGGTACAGACAAGGGGCTTCAGCCCCTTATTCGCAAGGCTTGACCATACTTCATTCGTGAGAGAACGGCTGTATTGGGACAGTTTGATTCAAAACTGGCCAGGACCAGACTATCTAACCCGATCGCACTGTACTGAGCAGAACACTGAGCAGAACGAGGCAACGGAGCTATGATTTTCCACCCATCAATGGTGATCCTGATTCCGGGCATAATCCTGATGGCCTGGGCACAGAGCCAGGTACAGGGCACTTACCAAAAATACTCACAGGTCAATTCCTCCTTGGGGCTGACGGGTGCCCAGGTGGCGGAAACCATTTTGCAGCGGATGGGGGTGTCGGGTGTGCGCATCGAACCAGTGGCGGGTGTCCTCACTGACCACTACGATCCTTCAGCCAAGGCCGTCCGCCTCTCCGAGGGGATTTATAGATCCAGTTCCCTTGCCGCCGCCGCCGTTGCTGCCCACGAGTGTGGCCACGTCTTGCAGGACGTGAAGGGCTATTCACCCATGAATTGGCGAGCGGCGATCGTCCCAGCGGCGAATTTTGGCTCCCAATTGGGTCCCCTCCTCGTCATCGGTGGCATCTTCCTCAATGCCACGGGCCTGATCAACGTTGGCATCGTCCTGTTTGCTGCCGTCATCGCGTTTCACCTCGTGACCCTGCCCGTTGAGTTTGACGCTTCCCGTCGGGCCTTACAGTTGGTGGATGAGTTGGGTATTTTGCAAGGTGATGAGCGCGACGGTGCCCGCAAGGTCTTGAATGCTGCTGCTTGGACCTACGTGGCGACGGCCCTCTATGCGATTCTGCAACTGATTCAGCTATTGATGATCCGTCGTGACTAGGGTATCCCCTGCAACCCTCTTCCTAAACCCAGAGCACGAAGTCACCCAGATCCCCCCAGATCTTTCCCTCCACTTCGTGCTCTTTGTGTCTTAGGGGTTGCCCCAAAGTTCCCAGTAATTGCCCCAAAGTCCCCGGCTCCTTGCCCACCGCCCCCCCACTCACCCGCCGCTCACCCATACCCGCACGCGCATGACCTCTCCCCCCATCCAGTGGTACCCCGGCCACATTGCCAAGGCCGAAAAAGCCCTCCTCGACCAACTGAAACGGGTAGATCTGATCCTGGAAGTTCGGGATTTCCGGATTCCCCTGGCAACCGCCCATCCCAAGCTGCCCCAGTGGATCGGCAACAAAGCCCATCTGCTGATTCTGAATCGCATGGATATGGTCCCAACGGGGGTAGACACCCAATGGTTACAGTGGTTCCAACAACAAGCAATTCCAGCCTATGCCACCGATGCCAAACAGGGGAAGGGCATATCGGCGATCCTACACGCGGCCCAAACGGTCAGTGTGGGGATTAATCAGCGCCGCCAACAGCGGGGAATGCTCCCCCGCCCCGTGCGAGCCGTGGTCATTGGATTTCCCAATGTGGGCAAGTCAGCCCTGATCAATCGTTTACTGAAACGGCGGGTGGTGGAGAGTGCCCGCCGGCCTGGGGTAACCCGCCAATTGCGTTGGGTACGCGTATCGGACCAGATCGAACTCCTGGATGCACCGGGGATTTTACCGGCGGCCCTCCGGGATCAGGATGCGGCCTTAAAGCTGGCTATTTGCGACGACATTGGGGAAGCCGCTTACGATAACCAGCGGGTGGCGGCGGCCTTCGTCGATCGTCTTCAATCCCTGCAAGTGCGTGCCCCCCATTGGTTGCCCCAGTCTCCCTTAACCCGTCGTTATGGGCTAGATCCGGGGAAGATGACGGGGGAAAGTTATGTGGCCCAGTTGGCCAACGATCGCCACCAGGGGGATGTGGAGCGTATGGCCTGTGAGTTGCTCAACGATTTCCGCAAGGGGCTGCTGGGTCCTATTCCGCTGGAACTCCCGGTGTGAGGTGATCGCCGAGGGGGGCGATGGCGAACACGTGATAGCCCCAGGCTGGCAAATCTAGGTACAGCCCTGACTGGGAAAGATCTCGGCCCGATCGTTCATAGCGATAGGGTCCCATGAGGTCCTTAAACTCATAGCGTTGCTCCGTAAGCTGGGGGATCGGCAAGGGGACATAGCACTGGCCTTGATGGGGCGCATAATTGACCGCGACTAACCAGACGGCTGTCTCCTGTTGCCACAGGTAAAGAATGAATTGGCTCCAGGTGGGATTGTCGCCCCAGGCGGGGATGGCGTCCAGTAATTGCCAACTGCCCTCGCGCACGATCGGCTGGTGCAGACAGGCCAACAAGCGTTGATAGAACGCCTGGATTTCCGGCACGATCGCCTCGGTGGCTGCCCGTAGCAAATGCACGGAGGTGCGTAGCTGGCGACCATTGAATTGCCCTTGGTGAAAGAAGCGTAGACCCGGAGCCAAGAAGGTGACGATCGCGGCAGCCTGGTGTACTCCTGGCGGAAACGCAGTGGCAGCGCGGGGTTCATCATGATTTTCCAGGAACCGGGCGGACTTGCTTTGAAACGTGAGATCGGCCCGGAGGTGGTCCCGCACGGGGCCAACGGCCTGGGCATGGAGGCGATCGTAGAGGCGCTTATCGTAGGTATAGTCAAACCCCTGTTGTTGCAATGTCCATTCCAGATCCCAATACACTTCTGCCATAAAGACAAAATCGGGGTGGGTTTGACGCACCTGGGCGATCGCCGCTTCCCAGAAAGGCGGACAGGGAATTCCCCAGGTCCGCTCAAAGACCTCTGGCAGAACCAACATGGCCATATCGCAGCGCACGCCATCACATTGGGCGGCGATCTGCATCAGGATATCCCGCATCGCGGCCTGGAGGTCGGGATTGCCATAGTTCAATTGCAGCGTATCTGGCCAACCGGGAAAATAGGGGTCGCGCCCGTGGGCAAAGATCTGGGAACCCGTGGGGGATTCTAAGCGGTAATAGTTTTGGGGTTCCCGTGCTAAATCGGCCTCAGTACCTGCAATATAAAAGTCGGGATGGGTTTGGGTCCACGGATGATCTGGGGCGGTATGGTTCGGGACAAAATCGAGCATCAACCGCAATTCCCGCTGTTGGAGGCGCGATCGGAAGCGACTGAGAGCCGCGTTGCCGCCCCATTCTTGGGCGACCGTATAGTCGGTAATGGCAAAGCCCGAACCCCCAATATCGGCCTCCTGCAGATCGGGTAGATCAATCAGAAATTGCGCCCGCCAACCCGGATGCGAGCGCGACACCTGCTGGCCTACTGGCCCGGTTTGCCACACACTCAGTAACCAAATCCAGTCAAAGCTGGCCTCGGCGTAGGCATCTAGCTCCGCATCCGGCCAATCATCCAGCGTCGCCGGTCGTCCTAACTGTTGGGAAAGGGCAGTCAGGTAAACCCGCGTATTGAGTTGGTACAAACTAGGATAGGTAGGCATCGTCAATCGCCGCATGGGGGGAGGTTAATTCCATTAGGTCCATATAATCAGAACACCCCCGTAAAACGGCGAAATCTTTTAAGGTTGATTCATTGCCGAAGTAAACTGTCCTATGCAGCCGTTAGAAACTGTTGGCCTTGTGGCGATCGGACGCAATGAGGGGGAACGTCTCCGTCAGTGTCTACAGTCCGTCATCAATCAGCTAGCCACGATCGTCTATGTCGATTCCGGGTCCACGGACGATAGTGTGGCCTTCGCCCGATCACTGGGGGTTGCCGTTGTTGAGCTTGATTTGGCGATACCCTTTACCGCCGCCCGTGCCCGGAATACGGGGTTAGCCCAATTGTTGACCCTCAATCCCCAGCTTGAGTTTGTGCAGTTTGTTGATGGGGATTGTGAACTCGTGCCCGGTTGGTTGGAACGGGCCTATACGGAATTAAGCCAACACCCCCAGTGGGCGGTTGTTTGTGGTCGCTGTCGGGAACGCTTCCCGGAGCGATCGCCCTATAACCAACTGTGTGATATTGAGTGGAATACACCCATTGGCGAAGCGGTAACCTGTGGTGGTAATGCCATGATGCGGGTGGCCGCCCTGCAACAGGTGGGGGGCTTCAGGCCCGATCTGATTGCCGGGGAAGAACCGGAACTCTGCTTCCGCCTGCGGCAACAGGGCTGGCAAATCTGGCGTTTGGATGCGGAGATGGCCCGCCATGATGCCCAAATGACCCACTTTCGCCAATGGTGGAAACGCATGGTGCGATCGGGCCATGCCTATGCTGAAGGCGCCGCCCTGCATGGAAATACCCCAGAGCGCTATAACGTCAAACCCAGTCAACGGATCTGGCTTTGGGGATTTGGGTTGCCCCTGCTCAGCCTTGGGGGCATTGCCCTAACGCAAGGCTGGAGTTTACTCTTACTGGCGGGCTATCCCCTGTCGGCCCTGCGCACCTATCACGAGACACGCAAGCGGGGATTTACCACGGCGGAATCCCGCCTTTATGCCGTCGCTTGCACAATGGGCAAATTCCCCGAATTTCAGGGCCAACTTCAATTTTGGCTGGGCAAGCACCTCCTCCGCCGTCCAGCGACCTTAATTGAATATAAGTAATTGAATATAAGTAAAGGCCGTAAATCCCCCCCAGGGGGATATCGATGTGATATGTTTAGAAACGTAAATTAAACGGCTTAACATTCCTTTGATTTCAGATTCACGTTCACAGGCACTTGTCCTGCGGGTTCGGCAGGTGGGCACGCAAACCCTACCGCAATTGGCTAGCCCCGCGCTATTGGCCTTTATGGCTGCCGTTTTTTTGGTTTCCGTTCCCGTCTTTGTCCAGGCCCCCCTCGTGCGGGTTTTGCCCTGGCTCAGTTTAGGGATGACGGGGGTATGGTGGTGGCTCAGTCGTTGGTTCATGGCCCGTCCTGCCACCCAGCAATGGGGGGATCTCCTGTGGGGCTTTAGCTGGACGTGGTTAGCCGGTTCCCTCTATTGGGGCTGGTTGCGGTGGGAGCCGTTGTGGCATTTGCCCATTGAGGCGATCGCCCTTCCCATCGTCCTCCTCTCCCTCCTACGTCAGCGGTTTATGATGGGGAGCTTTTTCTACAGTGGCTCCCTCCTGGGCACAGCGATCACGGATCTGTACTTTTATCTCGTGGATCTGATTCCCGACTGGCGGCAGTTGATGCAGGTGGAACCCAGTCTGGCCTTCTCAGTTTTGCAACAAGCCGTTACAAAAGTCCAAACGCCCTGGGGGTATAGTTGGGCGGCCCTCTTGGGGAGTACGCTGGCCGTCATTGGGATTATGACCCTATGCCAGCGTCCGTTACCCTGGCGTGTCTTTAGTGGTGCGGTGCTGGGCACGATTTTGGTGGATGGGTTGTTTTGGCTATCGGCCACGATCGGTGGGTAGACACGCGAACTTGACCACACCAGAGCTGGATCGGCAAACGAAGTATACACGCACGCATGTCTGCTGGGATGGGGCGGGATGGCCAAGCCTCTTCTCATCCCGTAGTTTTGGCTACGGTCCTACAGATAGCTGAAAACCGGCTAACTCGTAATAGAGTGCCCAAATCGCCATTGGCCGCAGGTAATGACAGGCGCGGAATGTCCGACTGGCTGTAATCGCTTCCGGTGTCCGGAATTGCAGGCCCCCTGTATAGATCTGATTGACGACGGCTTGGGCGATCGCCAGAGCTTCCGGTTTCATGCCCATCTGGGCCAAAAAGGCAGCCAGTCCAAAGTTAATCCCGGTCCAGACTTCCAGGGGATGGGTGGCTTGGGGATTTTCCGGGGAACCGTCGGGACGCACGCCATTGGCCGCGCCGATCGGGTCATCCTGGCGTTGAAGATATTGATTAAATTTGACAAAGCAGGCATCATAAATCGTTTGCAGGGTCGATCGGGTACAGTCGGCGGGCACAATATCCGGCAGGCCCAACAGTCGCGCCAAATATTGGCCACAGAGTTGATCCGCCATGACCACATCCGAGCCACTGCCGCTGTCGAGGCGATAGGCTTGCCCATTCCACAGCGTCGTGTGGTATAGGGGTTTGGCTTGGGCTAACCAGGCTTGAAATTGGCTCAGCGCGGGTGTGACGGTTAGGGTGGGTGTGGTGGTTTCGAGGATCTGCCCGATCGCGATCGCCGCCTCTAGGGCCGCTAACCACAAGCCACCACAGTAGGCACTAATGCCCTGTAAGCGCCAATCATCAAAGGTTTGATCGGGTGCACCGGCATTTTCGGGAATACCATCGTTGTCCTGATCGAACTGTTTGAGATAGGTCAACGCCGCGACGATCGCGGGCCAACAGTCGGCGAGGAACTGCCCATCGGTCCGCCCCGTAAACTGATAGGCGCGGTAGACCTGAAGCACAAAATCACTGGCCAGGTCTTTCCACAGGTTGCAGTCTTGATAACAGGTGTAGTTCGTTTGCTCCCAGGGGTGTTCATTCGGGGCACCGAGGTCGTGGGGGGTGGCGTTGGCAACCTTGCGGACGGCCTGGGGACTGGGGGCACCGATCGTCAAATAGTAGCCAATCAAACGCAGCCGGGGATCGGCCTGGGGGATGGCACGGGCAAAGGCCCGCAGCACGGCTTTTTCCAGATCCGGCCATAACATCAGCAACCCAAACCCGCCATAGAGCCGCACATCCAAGCTTTCGTACCAGCGATAATCCAGACATTCTAGGACGGCAAATTGACCGATCGGGTCCCGTGCCGTCGCCGCACTCCAGAGCGTCCCCCCACTGGTCAGGTCATAGAGTTCATTAAACAGGGCCATCTGGAGCCAGTCGGGCAGGTGGGTTTGGGTGAGGATAGACTGCTGCCAGGTGTGGATTTGGGTTTGCCAGGTAGGGTAGGATTGCAACGCCGTCTGGGCGATCGCGGCAGCTTGATTGCCCGCTCTCCCAAAAAAATCGGTGTAGCGGCGATAGTAGTTGACGCCCTGGGCAAATTCCGTCACCGGAAAATCCCAACTCACCCCAAACGGGATCTGGCGCGTTTCTCCCGGTTGCAGGGTCAGGCGCACCGCGATCGCCCCAGCAATTTGTTCGCCATGCGTAGCAGGCGTGTGATCGCCGTAATTCAACAACGAGCCATCTTTCGCAAACGTTTGCCAAATGTCCGCCCCATCTCCGACCGGATTCCAGCGGGTATGGTAGAAGCCTTCGTCCTTAGGCCGCAGCGTTGTGGCGATCGCCCATTGGCCCTCCCCCTCTTGGGGACAGCGATCGGCGGCGGTGGGTGGGTTGAGGGAGGTTGCGAGTCGGTCAGGATCAGCGATCGGTGCACCCGCCCCTATCGTTTGTGTAGGCTGTGGGGGGGCTGGGTACTTGGGGGAGGCTTCAGATCGGGCCATCACTAAACCCAAGGTATCCCCTGACGCTAGCAACTCCGTGTAATTTCCCCCACTCTCCCCCCAACGGGATTGATAGTCATAAACCGGACTGCCATCATCCCGAATGATCACCGCTGGCGACGGATGGGCATTGGTGAACCAACCCACCGTATTTTGCCAAGTCAGCATCAGACTCAGGGTGATAGGCTGATCCGTCGGGTTAGCCAGTGTCCACAGGAACACGGCCACAGGGTAACTGCTTTCCTGATAGTTATTGGGCCAGATGGGTGAAAACTGCTCGCAGGTTAGTCGTGTCTGGAATACGCCCTGGTACGCAAACCAACTGCGGGGATAGAGGGCGTGGTAGGTCCCGGTCGCCCGATGCTGATCCGAGGCCGGATACCATTGCCAGGTCCCAAGGGTGCCATCCGTCGGCGCAGCGGTACTCAGGGCATAGGCTTGGGTGTGGTCGCCCACTTGTTCAAACACACTGAATTGGCAAGCCGGAAGAACCTGAAAAATATGCTCCCCACCGTCAATATGCCAGAGGTTAAACTCCCCCCTGGGCGATCGGCCCATACAGCCAGCCCCAAAGCCGCCCAATGGCATCCCATGCCACGGCCCATCATCCAGGTTACTGGCATAGCGAACCGTGTAGGGATGGTCCCAGTCTAAGCCGAGGGGACGGCTCCAGGCACAGGTGGGAATCGGGGGGATGGGGGGCAGATCAGGCATGGGGTGTTCGCAGTGACTCGCTCCATTATCGGTTAACACGCCCAGGGGAGCGCACCCGTCTGGGGATGGACACAGCCAATGGGGATTACTCAGCCGCGATCGTGAGGACCTGAGGCGGGACGGCATCCGGGGGATAGAGGAAATCGAGTTGTACCAGGCGTTTATGATCTGGCGGCAGGGTCAGGGTCACGAGGGGATCGCCCTGCTCGCCGCGTCGCTGGGCCAGGTGGAGATACTGGGTTTGGGGTTTGCCCTCGTCATCGTCGTATCGCACCCGGACGGTTCCCCGAAAGAAAACCCGATCGGGGGGGGGATCGAAAAATTTTAGGCTTTTGGCATTGGGTAAATCCTCCTTGATTGGCGTTTGGATCGCCACGGTAACCGATCGCGTGGCCCGACTAGCATTATGCAGGGGGAGGGTCAGACTGTACTGGACCGCGTAGTTCCCGTGGGAGAGGTGGGCCGTATCGGGATAACGAGCCAGCAGCGGCGCGCTCTGGACTTGACCGGTCCCAAAGGTGCCCTGGGGTAGGGTATTCAGGCCATAGGCGATTGGTTTTCCGCGTTGCGGGAGGGTTAGGGTTGGGGCCTCTGGACTATCGGTGAGTTTAGCTTGCCATTGGGAGCCTTGGGAGACCCCGGCCACCCGTCCGTAGATAATTTTGCCGATCGTATGGTCAGGCGGCGTGGGGGGTAAATCCCGTGGTCCCGCCAGACAGCCGCCTTTCAAGAGGGATTGCCATTCCTCCAGGGTGGGCGATCGTTCACTGCCATCGGTGTGCTTGCGGGCAAACATGGCCAGATCCGCCACATAGACTGGCCCGCCACTCCAGAGCCGCAGCAGCGTCGAACGGGCATTCGAGGTGGGCACCAGTTCACCGTGCCCGGTCGGTAGTGGCAAGCTCAGGAGCATTTGGCTTTGCTTCGGAGCCAGGGTCAGCGTTGCCGGGAAGAGATCCTGACGGTTGCCCTTGAGGATTTCCGTGGTCATGCGGCTTCCCGGTCCCGAAAAGACATCACCGGCGGCATTATTCACCTGGGCCGGTAATTCCACAAACCCCGCGTCGCTCCCCGTCAAATAGGTCGCTGCCTGGAAAATCTCGATCGTCACCGGTTGACTACCAGGATTATGGAGCATCACGCCCTGAAACAGGGTGCGGGTTTCCTTGGGATCAGTGGTTTTGGCAATGTGGTGGGAAAAGATATCAAACCGGCCTTCAAAGGCATAATTCAGGTGAGCCGCCCCATCCCGCATCTTATCCGGTGGGAAAGTAGAGAGCATCACCCCCTCGGTTTGCACGATTTCCGGACTATTGCTGTTAAAAACGGGCACGGCATCCAGGTGCCCCGGTAGGGGACGGATATCCAGGTGAGCAGTCACCGTGCGCTCAACCCCCGCTGGCAAGGTTTGCCAGTTGTCATCCGCCTCAAATTGGGGCGCGGCAGTGGGGGCGATCGTGGTCGGGACGGGGCAAACCTGACTGGCGATCGCCTGATCCGTGGACTTCGGCGCATTGGGGTTGAGCACATGGGCATAGACCAGCCAATAGCCAAAGGCAAAACTGGCCATAAATAACCCACTGATCAAGCAAAAACGCAGAAAGTGAAAGGGTCGCTTGCCCAGTTTACGCTGCTTTTGCCGGGGCCGGGACCCCGGCGGGTGGGGCCGGGACGGCACCGGGGAGGGATAGGCAGGTGTAGGCGTCACCGTCGCCCGAAAGGCTGGCGCCGGAGCCGCCGCCGGAGCGGGGACCCTGGGGGCGGGCGCGGGCGGTTGGCCCAGGGAAACACTTCGCGAACGGGCTGGATGGCGCAGCCGCACCGCCTGCTTCCACAAGACCTTGGCTTGGCCATCCAGGCGGGCGACTAGGTGAATCCCCTGGACCAGATCCAGGTTGAGGGCATACAACTGCTCACAAACGAAGCGAACCAGGTAGCGTCGTAAACTCAGGCAGAGATCCCGTGGCATCGACACCTGGAAATACACAGCAATCTCTAGATAGAGGGTTGGCGTGACCTCTATTTCCAAGTACATCCCCTGGGGGATCAGGGAACTATTCATCCAGTGGGCGATCGCCCAGCAGTCCCCCGCCTGTGCCAACTCAGGGATGGATGGCAGATATGGCGTGTGTCGATCGAACATCCCTTCTCACACCGGTTCGCAGATCCGAGCCTACCCTTGCCTACCCCTAGGGATCGGCTTGCTGGGTATCGGGGCCAATGTTTCAGCTAAAGGGTAACGTATGGATCTGGAATCGGGACAGGCAGCCGCCCAACTTCCGGGTAATTGCGCCAGAAACTTTATAGACCCCCAAATAGACCCCAGAAAAGGCCCAAGCTTCCCCGTCGCGATCGCGGCCTTCAGCCCCTAGGGCAGCACGTAGATCGGGGTATTCGATCCAGGCGAATTCGCTGCCGGAGGCTGCGGACCCGCCGATCGCCACGGGGGCAAATCAGCCCACCGGTTTTGCGCTCCCCCCACCAGTGTGCCCGTGACGGGGCGGCGTTGCGCCCCGGCAAAGGTGGGTTGGCCCGTCGTCAGACTTGTACCGACGAATTCCCCTTGCAGTGTGCTGCCCTGCCGGGTGAGGCGCACATCCATTAATTCGCCCTCCATCGTGCCGCGCCAAGTCAGGACATCCCCCGCCACTAGGCAGGGAATCGTCTGGCCTCCCCGCATTTGCACGACGCAGCCCGAGCCAGTCGGAGTCTGGACAACCGCAAATTCCCAACGGGAGCCGCGCTCGGGATAACCGGGCCATTGGCTTTGCACCCACCATTTACCCACCCAGTTAGGGCTGCGGACAAAGAATAGGAGCGGATTCGCCGCCGTGACGATCGGACCAGCGCTGGTGGTACCCATGACCACTGGTGGGGCGGGGCACTGGACCCTATTGTCCACCACCGGACACAGGGCCAAGGGGGGCACGATCGCCGCACACAGGCCCGCTTGACTGGGACTCATGGCACTGAACTGCGACCAGGCGGGACCCGGCACCCAACACCGTCCGGACACCCCCGCCGGACAGGCCACCTCCCGCAACAAATCCTGTTGACCCAAGCTGGCTATAGGACTCCCGGCTTGGCTCACGCAGACCTCCGATTGCGCCCTAGCCGCTTGGCTTAAGGCCACAGTAACCAGCAACCCGGACACCATACCTAGGCTCAATCTCAGCGATCGGGTTAGCATCATAACCTCCTGCGGGACGTTGCTAAAGTTCCTGAAACATGGGCGGTAGGCACCCCGCTAGGTTATTGGTCAACAACTATATTTTGTCAGTCTTTTCTGCCTTCAGTTTACGGGTCAGCCACGCTTTACGGGGCACCCACAGCTTAAATTAACGCCCGGAGCAACGGGTCAATACACTAATGTTGATATCCAGATCTATCCAATCCAATAGGCCGAAACAAAGCGATCGACCCCGGCCAGATCCGCATGGACTTGGACTTGCCCATACCCCCCCTGCTGTTGGAGGAGATCGACCACCGTGGCCGCCTGACCTGCCATGAGTTCGACGAGCCAGACTCCCCCCACGTGTAGATAGGCCGGGGCTGTCTGGATGAGATGGCGCACGGCATCTAGGCCATCCATACCCCCATCCAGAGCTAGGTGGGGTTCATGCTGAGTGATTTCCGGTTGTAGGGTAGGAATCAGGGCTGTGGGAATGTAGGGAGGATTCGCCACGACGCCAGACAACTGACCCTGGAGTGCAACCAAGGGGTCAAACCAAGACCCCTGATGGCACTGAATATGGGCCTGGAGGTGGTACTGGGCAATATTCTGTGCCGCGATCGCCAGGGCCGACGGACTCACATCCACGGCGTAGATCCGCGCTTGGGGAAATGCCGTCGCCAGCCCGATGGCGATCGCGCCGCTGCCCGTTCCTAAATCAGCCCAGTGCCCCTGGGCGAGGCCCGCCCGATGAGGCGAAGCCTGGACCCTGGCGATCGCCAGATCCACGATCAGTTCTGTTTCCGGGCGGGGGATCAGCACCGCTGGTGAGACCGTTAACTGCCAATCCCGCCAGTGGGTACTGCCCACCAAATATTGCACGGGCACCCGTGCGGTCAGCCGTTGCTGCCACAGATCCTTTAATTGGGTTAAGGGTAAAGCGAGATCAACGGTAGTTTGCTGGGCTAGGGTGCCCAACCGCAGGGCCAAGGTATCGATCGGGGACACCGCTTGTAACAGCCAATCGACCTCCTCAGGGGGAATCGCCGCCGCGAGCGCGGCGGTGATCGCCTGGGATCGCCACTGCCATAGCTCAGTCCCCGTTACCCCGTAAGTCTGGGTCTGACCCATACCACGCCCCCCAGACTTATGGATGTCTAGAGCCGCTAGCCAGTTGCTTAGCGCCGGGGTTGTGAGGTCCCCCCAGTCGTCGGCGAGGGGGCTTGGGGCGAGACCGGTTGGGGTTGCCCTGGGTTGCCGCCATTGGCACGGGCTTGATTTTGTAGATAGGCTTGGATCGATGCTAGGGCATCGCGGCTAGGAATGAGGACGAGCTTGTTTAACTGCTGATCATTGCTCTGCTGCAAGGTTTGGATCATCCCTTCCAGATTGATCACCTCGATCGTCACATTCACCGCCTCATTCGGCTGCTGTTGCTTGAAGCGATCGATCAAATTCTGCAACCCCTGCTTCTCAAAAAACACGGGGATAATTTGCTCATTCCCCTGCTGGATCGTCAGATACCCATTGTCCCGTCCCCCCTTGGCAATAAACAAGGGAACTCCCTGGAAATTCGCCGCATTCGGGCCGCCCCGCTGGGTTAAGAGTTGTTTGGCCACATCCACCTGCTGTTGGGTCGGGATGTAGGCAAATTCCAGGCGGTCTTGGGGATTACCGGACTGGCGTGACATTTTATACACATCTCCCAACGAGATCGGGACAACCTGTACCCCCCGCACCAGGTCGGGATTATTGCTGCCCAGGCGGGTGAGGAAGGCTTGGGCATCCTGCTGACTCATGAACACCCCAGCTACGGGGGCACCACTCTCCCCCTGTTGCGGGGACGCCACGAGGGGGGCACCTTGCTGGTTAGTAATGGTAAAAACCGGAATTGGTTGCAGTTTTTCGATAATCTGGCTATCCGGTAGGGCCTGAGCGCGGCTACTGCCAATGACCATTGCCCCCACAACCGCAGTGCCAATCAAGCCGAGGCTGGTACTGAAACGCATCAAAGATTTCATAGTTGCTCCTGGTATGGGATCTTGTGGAAACAGGTCTGGAAATTACGGAGAATCGCCCAATGTTATCGATGTAAGATAGCAGATATCTCCTGGTTTTATCGTCTGGATCAGCATAGTTCTTCTAAATTTATGGTGGGATTCCTCAAAATTTATGGTGGGATTCCTCAAAATTTCCGAGGTGCTGTCACCTTTGATGGTCGCTCAGCCATGCGACTTTTCAGGATTACTCTTCTCACTCGATGAGACCTAGGGACTCCGGTGAATACCGATTAGTTCCCTCCAGGCTAGGACTCCAGGTCAGACGATGTGCCCTAGGCGACCCCCAACGCGTGGATTGGGAAAGAGGCCCAACGAGGCCCAAACGGGATCGCGGTGCGAATCGCCGCTGTTAATCTAACAAAAAAAAATCCATTTGGCTGGTTTTAACGGGTCCGTGTCGATCTCGCCCACGGCGGTGAGGGGGGGGCAACCCCAGTCTGCCGCAGGCCAACCCAGGGGAAATACCGCCAAGGGGCCACAATTTTTGGTATGGTGGCAACCGTGACCTGGTGCTGAGATCCATGACTGACTCTGCTGCTTCCCCTTTGGTGACGCTCACTTTGCGCTCGGACGCCAACATCGACTACGCACCGCTGCAAGCCCTGCTGGCGAACCAGGATTTTCAGGCAGCGGATGCCCTGACGTTGCAAAAGCTGTGCGAATTGGCTGGGCCGATGGCCATCCAGCGTAAGTGGCTCTATTTCACCGAGGTCGAAAAATTTCCACCGACGGATTTACGAACGATCGATGCCCTCTGGCGCACCTATTCCGAGGGCAAGTTTGGTTTCTCAGTTCAGCGGCAGATCTGGTTAGGTACGGGCAAGAATTGGGAGCGCTTTTGGCCCAAAATTGGTTGGAAACAGGGTAATCAGTGGCCGCGCTATCCCCAGGGGTTTATCTGGGATCTGAGCGCTCCCGCTGGCCATTTGCCCTTAACGAACCAATTGCGGGGGGTACGGGTGATGGCAGCTCTGCTCACCCATCCGGCTTGGACCGAAGGGGATGCTTAGGCTGTGCTAGCTGCAATTTGGCGATCGCTCACCCTGACCGACCTGTCCCTGTCCCAATGGCAGGCCAGTAGCGCCTTGGCACGGGGAGTGGGCCTGCTCCAGCCCTGGCGGCGCGGGAGTGTGCTGTTGCGGTGGGGAAATGAATTGGGAGTGTTGCTCCTGAGTGTGCTGTTTGCCCTGGCACCGTTTATCACCACTGTCCTGATTGGCAAATTGCTGATTGCGTTGGCGGGCTGGTGGCTACTGCTCATGGCGGCAGAGCGCTGGCAGGATTGGCTGACCCCGATCCATCTGCCCGTCCTGCTTTATTGGGCGGTGAGTGCGATCGCGACGGCTTTTTCTCCCGTGCGGACGGCGGCAACGCGGGGCTTCCTGACCTTCACGCTCTATGTGCTGCTCTTTGCCCTCATGGCCCAGGTGTTGCGATCGACCCGATGGCGATCCTGGCTGATCGGCGTGTACCTGCTAACGGCGCTGGTGGTGAGTACCTATGGCCTACGCCAGTGGTTTGTCGGGGTGGACGCCCTAGCGACCTGGGTTGATCCGGAATCGCCCCTCGCCCAGACTACAAGGGTTTACAGCTACTTAGGTAATCCCAACTTGTTAGCTGCCTACCTAGTGCCTGCGGTTGTCTTTAGCATTGCCGCCCTTTGGGTGTGGCCCCGTTGGCCCCTGAAGGCGTTGGCCCTGACAATGGTGATGGCCAATCTCGCCTGTCTGGTGTTGACCTTTAGCCGGGGCGGCTGGATTGGCCTGGTGGTGGCCTTGGTGGCGTTGGCCCTGCTGTTGGCCTATTGGGGCAGTCAGTTTCTCCCCCCCTTTTGGCGCACCTGGGCGATCCCGATCGCCCTCGTGCTCATCGTGGGGGTGATCGGGGGCGCGGTGCTCCTGGTGGGACCCTTGCGCGATCGTGTGTTGAGTATTTTTCTTTGGCGACAGGATAGCAGCAATAACTTCCGGATTAATGTGTGGCTGGCAGTGCTGGAGATGATCCGCGATCGGCCTATTCTCGGCATTGGGCCAGGGAATCGGGCGTTTAACCAAATTTATCCCCTCTATGGTCAGGCCCGCTTTACCGCCCTCAGTGCCTATTCAATTTTCCTGGAAGTGTTGGTGGAGACGGGCATCCTGGGCCTAGGGTGTTTCCTCTGGTTGCTGCTGGTGGCCTTTAACCAGGCATGGCAACAGGTGCAGGCCCTCCGTGCCCGTGCCCATTCGGAATTGCCCTGGTTATTCGCCGCGATCGCGGCCATGCTGGGCATGCTGGCACATGGTCTAGCGGATACGGTCTGGTATCGGCCCCAAATTGCCCTGCTCTGGTGGTTGATGCTGGCCCTAGTGGCCGCCTATAGCCGCCTCCTGACCTTGGCCACGCCGACTGAAATTCCGGTTGATCGAGATCAGCCCCAGGCCACCTAAAGGTCCCCATCCTAGGGCAGCAATGGGCAACAGCGATGCGGCAAACCCTGATGATTTTTATGCGCTACCCCCAACCCGGTCGCACCAAAACGCGGCTGATCCCGGTGCTGGGGCCTGAAGGCGCAGCCCAGTTGTACCGTGGCCTGGTGGCGCAAACCTTAGCACAGGTGGCCATCCTACAACGGGAGGGCACGATCGCGGTTGAACTGTGGTTTACGGGTGGGACCCTTGCCGCAATGCAGGCATGGCTAGGGCCTGATCTCTACGCCTATCGATCGCAAGTTGTGGGCGATCTAGGGGAACGCATGGCCGCTGCCTTTACGGCGACGTTCCAGTCCGGGAGCGAGCGGGCGGTACTGATTGGGACCGATTGTCCGGACCTAACGGCTGCACACCTGCGGGCAGCCTTGGCGGCCCTAGCTGCTCACGATCTGGTATTGGGACCTGCCCAGGATGGGGGGTATTACCTCATTGGCCTGCGACAACCTGTACCAGCTTTGTTTACCCAGATACCCTGGGGCACGGCCACCGTCGCCGCGCGAACCTTAGCGATCGCGGCCCGTGCCGGACTATCGGTCCATTGCCTCCCGGTTTTAGCTGATATTGATCGCCCCGAAGATCTACGGTCTGGGTTACTGCCTGGGATTAATTTCTTTCTTGGGTGAGTAAATAAGCTGGCTCCGTCGCGGGAACCTCGGCCCCAATGGGGATGGTTTGGGCCATGTAGGCACCATTGGCCAAGAGGGTAAGGACGGCTGCCAACCAGAGTTTCTCAAACATGGGAGCACTCCTGGGTCGGTTGAAGGGTTTATCGCTGCTGATCGGCTGGCAGTTCTCTCGATTCGGCTGGCAGTTCTCTCGATTACGATCATCGCCCGTCCCCGGATGCCCAGCCTCATCCCGCCAGATCACCCATTTAGGTGAAAACCCTGATCAAGCAGACTGGCTAAGCTTGGTATGAATCCAGTATTGAGACCCTCGCTTGCCCCCTATGTCCCCATCTCGCTTTAACGTCGGCGATCGCGTCCGTTTGCAGGCAGCGCCCACTTACCTCAAAACCGCCGAGTCCCGTCCCATGTTGCGTCCCCCCCAGTTGGTTAAAGTTGGGGAGATTGGCGTGATTACCGCCGCCCACCCTGGCAGCCAATGGGCGGTCCGCTTTGCACGCGGTTCCTTTTTGTTGGATAGTCAGCAATTGGAACGGGTCCCCCCCGGCGTGGGGGAGTGAGTCGGCTTAACGACCAGCCACCGCTGCATCGGGACCCACGATCGATAGGTAGGGATCGCCAAAGACGCGGCAGGCCACCCGTTGCACATCCTCGCTGGTGACGGCTTGCACAGCGGTCTGGAATTGGCGATCGAAGCCTACCCCCAAGCCTAGAATTTCGTACCAGCCGTAGATCTGGGCAATTTGGGCATTGCTTTGTTTACCGAGGGCGTATTGCCCCAGCATTTTGTTTTTGACGACCTGAAGTTCGTTGGCATTGAGGGTAACCGTGCGCAGGCGTTCGAGTTCACCGCGTAGCCCCGCGATCGCGGCATCCGTATTAGTCGGAGCTGTCCCCATATAGGCCACAAACTGGGAGGCATCCAGACGGGTGGGATAGAGGCTAGAGACGGAATAGGCCAAGCCGAGCTTTTCCCGCAATTCCACAAAGAGACGGCTGGAGAGGCCATTGCCCAGGTAGGTGTTGATCAATTTCAAGGGAATGTAGTCCGGGTCGCCCACGGCAGGGGCTAAATAGCCCACCAGAATGGCTACCTGTTGCGTATCTTGGGCGGTGGTCACCGTGCGCGGCTGGGCAAGGGGG
>NZ_JBRCAD010000100.1:0-25190 GCF_053493415.1 Trichothermofontia sp.
CAGGTGGGTAATGCAATTACATTTAAACTATTTTTCAAATCATTCAAAGATTCCACAGGCATAAGTTGCCTCAAGTAAGATTTATAGAGAAAAAGTTGATAATCCTTAGTTTTAAGATATTCTGCAACAGACATATTAACCGCTTGCCCTTCTACGCTATGTTCATATAAAATTCCAGGCATAAATTGTTCCAACAGGCGTTCACTACCTTGCAGGACCTGTAGCTCATGACCTTCTGCATCAATTTTCAACCAGTCAACTTGGGAAAGATGATCTTGGGTGATCAGGTCATCAAGTGGGAAGGCAATCACTTCTTCAAATGGCCCTACTGTTGTTGTAGTTTCATTATCTATTGCTACAACCTTATTAAACTCACTTGCATGGGATAAGGATAGCCTAACTTTCCCACGACCATTACTGGCTGCACCTTGGCAAACGGTTACCCATTCCAATTGATTTAAAGCCTTTGTCGTTTCTAGATAGTGAACACATTTAGAAAAAGGCTCGATCGCGTATACGCGACCAGATGGCCCAACTCGTTTTGCAGCACTAAAGGTATAGACACCCGCATTCGCACCAACATCAATTACTGTCATCCCCGGCTTCAGCCAATAGCGCCAGAATTCCATTTCTTCTTCACACCAATCTCCTTCAGCAAGCACAACCATCGTGATAATACTTTTAAAACTTGGCTCAACTGCCATACATAAAGTTTGATCAAATGGTACATAGGTAATCTGTTCATCAGCCAACAGTTCAGTCCATTTCCATGCTAAATCTGCGGGATCGGAAACAAGTTTTTGGGCAGATTTTAACCAACTCTGCGCGAGTTCACTTGCCCCCATATCACGATAGGCTAAATAAAGTGCTTGCCAGGTTTGAGGTACATTAGGTGCTAACCTATTGGCGCGATGGAGATTGAATAAGCCCTCCTGTCCTAAAGAACCGATATTAGCAATACCCAACTTTAGGTTTGTAATGGCCGAGTCTGGCAATAATTGAATAGCTAAACTCAGAAGTCTCAGGCTTGAAGAAGTATAAAAAAATAGCTGATTCTGACAGCAAGTCTCACAGAGTAATCTTAAGGCTTGTACATATCCATTTTCTGAGTTAAAAATCTGAATAGCATGAGATGAAAGCAACTGTGACGATAAGTTTTTATTTTTAAAAGGGATATATATGAATCCAGGAACTGCCAGAGACTCAGAGCAGAAGGCATCATTTAGCATATTTATAAAACAGGAGAAAGCTCTCTCTAAACCTAACTGCTTAGATTTCGCCAATGTTTCTCCAATAATATAATGTGCAAATGGCAAAGGATGGTCAGCTATATCAATTGCTTTTTGAAGCGATTCTAGAGCTATTTCCAGATACGCCGATCTCATAATTAGATCATCAGTTTTTTCTGCTTCAATCAAACTAACAACAGCTATATTATTCCAATCCAAAGAGGTTTGAGGATCATCCCATGACGTTGCTTCTGAAATTTTCTTTATAGAATTAATCATGTCAGAGCATAAGGACTCTCGGCTAGGATTAATGTATTCCATGTATAAATCAAAATATTCAATTTCCATAAATGAAAACAACTCCTCCTTAATTACTATATTGTTCCAGAACAATTCTGGCTAGTTTCCCTATTTGGTTGCGATCGCATTTAGGCTGATCAGCGTGTCACAGAGTTTGATCTGGCTGGAATCACTAAAGAAATCAAATTGCTCGACGACTTCATATCCTTGGAAACCAGCCTCTTCAAGATACATAGCAAGCGTATCAGCATCAAATCCAACTCTATGAACATCAAATTCATTAGTTTGTCCACCAAACATTATCCTCATCAAATAATGTCTTTCAAAAGCTACCAGGTTTGGATTTAAATATAGCCAACATAATACCTTGAGATCTGGAACACTGATGTAGAGTTTACCATCGGGTTGAAGGACACGATGCCATTCCTTTAAGGTATTGATTAGTTCGTTATTTAATGCATAATGAAAATGTTCAAGCACATGACTCGCATAGATAGCTTCTACTGAATCATCCTCAAACTGGTTCAGACAGGCAGCATCGCACACAAAATCAACTTCAGGGCGTGCCTCAATATCTAATATTTTCCAGTCAGAATGTTTTTCTTGGCCACCAATATGTAATCTGAGTCCAGTCATAGTTATTATTTCACCTTGGGAGACTTCACTTATAGATTGAATTAGTTAGAGATAATAAAAAATATCTTCGACAGATATTACACTTCGTTTGGGAAAAATCTAAAAGGAGATAAGCATCAGCACATTTCAAGTTGACAATTTTAGAGATTTTAGGGCTAACTGCTAATAGGTTGTCCAAATGCTAGAAGTGATAACAGGCACACAACGAAATCCGATAAACCTGCGCTTCAATGGGAAGTAGTTTTAGTTGTACCCCAATTTACCGATGCCGCGATCGCTGCGTAACATTCCGACATCAAACCGGGCAACGCCACCGGGGCTGGGGAGGGGCGAATGAAGCGATCGTTCCGCAACATCATCACGGGGGCCATCTGCTTCGCCTTGACCCTGATCATCGCGGTAGTGGGCTATGTGATAGCGGGGTGGACCTTTTTGGACGCCGTTTACATGTCGGTGATCACGGTTTTCGGCGTTGGTTACGGGGAAGTGCGCCCCATCCAGTCGCCCGCCTTACGGGTGTTCACCATCCTGGTCATTATTGCGGGCTACACCTCGGTTGTCTACATTGTGGGTGGGGTGGTGCAGATGGTGACCGAGGGCGAGATTAACCGGACACTGGGGGTACGGCGGATGATGAAGGAGATTGAAACCCTCCAACAGCACGTGGTCCTGTGTGGCTTTGGGCGCATGGGCCAAATTTTGGCACGGGAACTGATGCAGGCGCGACAGGCATTTGTGGTGATTGATAATGACCCCGATCGCGTTGAAAAAGCCCGCGAGATGGGCCTGCTGGTGATTAATGGCAATGCGACCGATGATGGAATTCTCCTGGCCAGTGGGATTGAACGGGCCAAGGTGTTGGCGTCGGTGCTGCCGGATGATGCAGCCAATGTGTTTATCACCCTGACCGCACGGGGGCTGAACCCTAAGCTGACGATCCTGGCGCGGGGGGAATATCCCTCAACGGAGAAGAAGTTGCTGCTAGCCGGGGCCAATCATGTGGTGTCACCCTTTGCGATCGGTGCCCAACGGATGCTGCACCTGATCACCCACCCGACCACGCTGGACTTTCTGGAGCAAGGGGAAGAACGCAATTGGATCAACACGATCCTGGCCCAAGTGGATATCCAGATGGATGAATTTACCGTACCAGCCGATTCGCCCTTGGTGAATAGTGCCATTGGAGATCTGGAAGTCCGGGGGAAGGGGGCTTTTATTGTGGTGGCGATTCGGCGTCAGGATGGGACATTGCTGACCCATCCGAAACCCGGTGTGCGGGTGTTATCAGGGGATACGATCGTCGCCCTAGGCCATCGCGGTGATATCCCCCAGTTTGCGCGATCGCAGGTGCAGAAGCGCCAAATCCGATACCGGGGGGCTGAAGGGTGAGGATGAAGCAGCACGATCGGTTTACCACAAAGGCACTAAGGACACAAAGATCTTGGTGCGACTTAGCGTTCTTTGTGTCTTCGTGGTTCAACGACACAATCGATATCCCCGCAAGAAAATCCGCCATAATGGGAATCTAGCTGCTCACCAAAATCTCGAAGACCCTATGACCGTGCCTTCCCGTCGTTACCACATCACCACCTTCGGCTGCCAGATGAATAAGGCCGACTCGGAACGCATGGCAGGCATTTTAGAAGACATGGGCTATGCCTGGGCCGACACCCCCGATGAAGCCAATGTCATCCTCTACAACACCTGCACCATTCGCGACAACGCCGAGCAAAAGGTGTACTCCTACCTAGGACGGCAGGCCAAACGGAAACAGGTAGAACCCGATTTAACCCTGGTTGTGGCGGGCTGTGTCGCCCAACAGGAAGGGGAAGCCCTCCTGCGGCGGGTGCCAGAGGTCGATCTGGTCATGGGTCCCCAATATGCCAATCGCTTACGGGATCTCTTAGAACAGGTGGCCCAGGGTAACCAGGTGGTGGCCACGGAACCGATCGCAATCATGGAGGACATCACCAAACCCCGTCGCGATAGTACCGTGACCGCCTGGGTCAACGTGATCTATGGCTGTAACGAACGCTGCACCTATTGCGTCGTGCCTGGAGTACGCGGCGTCGAACAATCCCGGACGCCGGAAGCGATTCGGGCCGAAATGGAACGCCTCGGCCAGCAGGGCTACAAGGAAGTAACGCTCCTCGGCCAAAATATTGATGCCTACGGGCGGGATCTGCCAGGCGTCACGCCGGAAGGCCGCCACCAGTACACGCTCACGGATTTGCTGTATTACGTCCACGATGTTCCAGGGATTGAGCGCATCCGCTTTGCCACCAGCCATCCCCGCTACTTCACCGATCGCCTGATTCGGGCCTGTGCCGAACTGCCCAAGGTGTGTGAGCATTTTCATATTCCCTTCCAGTCGGGGGATAACGACATCCTCAAGGCAATGGCGCGGGGCTACACCCAGGAAAAATATCGCCGCATTATTGATCGGATTCGCCACTATTTACCCGATGCCGCCATCAGTGCCGACGCGATCGTGGGGTTTCCCGGTGAAACCGAGGCCCAGTTTGAAAACACCCTCAAGCTGGTGGATGACATTGGCTTCGATCAACTCAACACCGCCGCCTATTCCCCCCGCCCCGGAACCCCGGCAGCCCAGTGGCCAGACCAACTGCCAGATGAAGTCAAGGCCGATCGCCTACAACGCTTAAACCATTTGGTTGCCACGAAAGCGGCTGAGCGATCGCAGCGCTACCAAGGGCAAGTGGTCGAAGTCTTAGTGGAAGATGCCAACCCCAAAGATCCCAGCCAGGTGATGGGCCGTAGCCGCCGCAATCGCCTAACCTTCTTTAGGGGCGATATTGCAACCCTGCGGGGGCAAATCGTGCCGGTCCAGATCACCGAAGCCCGCCCCTTTAGCCTCAGTGGCCAACCCGCTACCCTAGCTGCGAACACACCTGCCCTCAGCGTCTAGCCCCAACAAGAATCGTGTATGCTGGGCAAGGCAACCCCAACCGGGGCCTGCTTCCCTACTCCCCACCGGAATCCTTCATGCAACTTTCTTTTTGGCAGCGATCGCTGCTCCTCGGTAGCGCCACCCTCCTGTTGACCGGGGCCAGCGCGATCGCCCAAACGGGCACAAAGCCAGCCTACCCCTACCTGATCCAAGCCCAGATGGTGATGGATTGCAAAACCTCGGACCCACCGGACGAGTTACCCGAAGTGGTGATTATGGCGGCTTGTATGTGTCTGGTGGAGAACATCCAAACCGAATATACCCTTGCCGCCTTTACAGAAATTAGCCAAACGATTCAGCGCCAGGGGAATCCCCCAGCGGCATTTACCACCTTCGTAGAGCAAAAGCTCCAGCAGTGTGCCCAAACCCTGAGCCAACAACTTCCGAGTCAAGACGCACAATAGAAAATGCCATGATCGGTACTGTAATGCTTAGGCGATGGCGTAAAGATGACTAACCCAAAACTTCAGAATAAAGTGGCGATCGTCACCGGAGCCTCGTCCGGGATTGGTGAAGCCACAGCCCTAGCCCTTGCGAGTGAGGGGGCCAAGGTCGCGATCGCGGCGCGTCGTAAGGAACGCCTCCACCACTTGGCCGATCGCATCCATCACCAAAGCGGACAGGCCCTCGTTTTGCCCACAGACATGACTAACGAGATCCAAATCCGCCAAATGGTGGAAACCACCGAGAAGGAATGGGGGCGGGTCGATATTTTGGTGAATAACGCGGGGGTCATGCTGTTGGGGCCGCTGCTGGGAGCCGATACGAGTGAATGGCGACGCATGGTGGATTTGAACCTGATGGGGCTGATGTATGCCACCCATGCCGTATTGCCCTTAATGAAAAGCCAAGGCGGGGGGCATATCGTCAATATTTCCTCAGTGGCGGGGCGCACAGTGCAGGCCAATGTGGGGGTGTATAACGTAACCAAATGGGGGGTGAATGTCTTTTCAGAAGCGCTACGCCAGGAGGTCTCGAAGGACAAAATTCGGGTAACCCTGATCGAGCCGGGGGCCGTGGCGACGGAATTGGGCGAACACATTACGAACCCAGAAATTAAACAACGCCTAGAAGCCTGGGTAGCGGGGATGACACCGTTGGCCAGTGAAGATATTGCCGCTGCGATCGTCTATGCTGTGACCCAACCGCCCCACGTCAATGTCAACGAAATTCTGATCCGACCAACGGAGCAAGCCTAGGGTTGGTGGTGGGTATCTGTAGAGCACAAATCTAAGCGTGGGATAGCCGTCGCGGCTGTCTCAGGGGCAGGCAGGATACCTACCCCACTAAACTAATATTCGTTCGCGTAGCGTCTCCGCAGGAAAACTGAGTGTCTTTTAAGGATCTGAACGCAATCAAAGATGCGGCCACTTACCCCAGAACAACGGACCAAGCTGGATAACACTGAGGATGCCCTGTTTTATGAAATGCCCCGGTTTGTCACCCATGTGGACGATCGCTTTATCCAAAAACTAACCCAGGTCTATCGAGACCACCTACGGCCCCAGACACGCATCCTGGATCTGATGAGTAGCTGGGTCTCCCATTTACCGGCGGAAATGACCTTTGCCCACGTCGAGGGGCATGGGATGAATGCAGCAGAGTTGGCCGCAAATCACCGTCTGGATCATTATTTCGTCCAGGATTTAAACCAAAATCCGGTGTTGCCGTTGGCGTCGGCCAGTTTTGATGCAGTGCTGATTGCCGTCTCGGTGCAATATCTCCAACAGCCAGAACAAGTGTTTAGGGAAATTCGGCGAGTTTTAAAGCCGGGCGGGGTGACGATCGTCAGTTTTTCCAACCGCATGTTCTATCAAAAGGCGATCCAAGCATGGCGGGATGGGACGGATAGCGATCGGCTTGCCTTAGTCGCAAGCTATTTTGCCAATGTTCCCGGCTTTTGTGAGCCAGAAGTTGTGGCCGATCCGGGTCCGGCTTTCAGGGGGCCGCTCCAGTGGCTAGGCGTTGATCATGCTGATCCTTTCTATGCCGTGATTACCCAGACGCAGGCAAGCAACACGGCTTAACCTGGCCAGGCCTCATCCAGTCGCTCCTCGTCAAACTGAGGGCATTCAGTTAACCTGGAAACGAAACTGAACGCCGGCGGCGATCGCCCTGGTAAGCAGCCAGTCAGGTATTGCCGTTGCGGATTTCAGTTCCCCATGCCCTAGTTTTGCCACGACCCTATATGAAATTGCCAGACATCCCGCAATGGTTTGCAGCCCATCCCCACCGCTCCCTGTGGGGGTTCGGCATCTGTCTGGGCCTAGGGGGCCTCTTGGCCACGCTCCCCACCCCCGCCCAGGAGACGCATGGCTGTTTCTGGACCAATCCCCGCAATAATCGATCGGAACCCCTCGGCGGTGTTTGCCCCTCCCCTGCGCTCAACAGCAGCGCCCCGGCTGGTCCGGCTCCCCTCAACAGCCAGATCCGCCGTATCCTCGATACCCGCCAATGCCAAAATTGCTCCCTGCGCCAGATGAACCTCAGCAAGCTGGATCTGAGTGGGACGGATTTCCTGAGTGCGGATCTGAGTGGGGCCAACCTGACCGAGGCCAACCTAACCTACACCAACCTGCGGGATGCCAAGCTGACTACCAGTATCTTACGGGGGGCAGACCTGAGTAGTGCGGACCTGCGGCGGGTTGATCTCAGCCATGCGGACCTGCGAGGGGCCAATCTCAGTGGGGCCAATCTCAGTGGGGCGAACCTCAGCCATACCCACCTCAATGGGGTGAATTGGTGTAATGCCATTTTGCCGAGTGGTTTTATGGTACGTCAGATGTGCCCGAGTGGGCAGTAGTGAGGAACGGTTATCCCCATGCGCGTTGTCCAACTAACAGATACCCACCTACTGGCCGATGCCCACGCTTTACAGAAGGGGATTGCGACGACTGCAAGCTTGCAAAGAGTGCTGGCCCACCTACAAGCCCACCCCCCAAGGCCCGATCTCCTGTTACTGACTGGGGATTTATCCCAGGATGAGTCCCCCCAATCCTACGATCGCCTGGTGGATTTGCTCACTCCTCTCCAGGTGCCGAGCTATTGGATTCCGGGTAACCATGACCACCCGGCGACGATGCAGCGCTGCTGCGATCGCGCCCCCCTGCGATCGGGCAAGGCCCTCCAACAGGCCGGTTGGCAACTCCTTCTCCTCGACTCTAGTCAGCCTGGTGAAGTGGGCGGTTACTTCAGCGCGGCAACCCTAGACTGGCTCACCCAGCAACTCGACACCAGCCCGTTACCTACCCTGATTGCCCTCCATCATCCACCCTGTTCTGTTCAGGCAGCCTGGGCCGATGCGATCGGGTTAAGCAACTCAGACGCGTTTCTTGCCCGTATCCGCCCCCATCGCCAGGTTCGCCTCGTTATTTTTGGCCATATCCACCAGGAATTTCAAACCCAGATCCAGGGCATCACGTTTTTAGCTGCACCCTCTACCTGCCACCAATTTAAGCCACAGGTGGCTACCTTTGCCCTGGATGATCGGCCACCCGGTTATCGCTGGTTCGATCTATCCCCGGATGGCACGTGGGTAACAGGGGTGGAGCGGGTGCCCCTAACGCCCTAGCCGTTGCCTCAAGGCGCTACCGCCAAACTCAGGGGGGGGGACAACGGTACCGCCAGCCGTTCCCCTGGGGTGGGTTCCAACACCTGGGTCCGGCTACCCTGGTGGGCAAGGGTTTGGCGCAACTCGGTGGCACTGCCCGTAAATGTGAGCCAGCGATCGAGGATACCGGTCATTTGAATATCTCCCCCGGCAGCGGTCGGGATTACCACTTGCGGCTGTAGCCATTGGAGCAATTCCTGGACACTTTGCTGCCCCCGAATGATGGGTCCCAGCAGGGGCAGTTTCATATCGACGATCGGGGTAATCACCACATCTACGGGGGCTAGGGCTTGGATGGCGGTGTCATTAAATCCGTGTGGCTCGTAATAGAGTTTATAGCCCTGGTGACGATCGCTCAGCACATAGCCATTTTCCACCGCCGTTGGCCCCACCAGCGCCCCACGGGTAGCTCGAATCTCTAGGCAATCGGCCACGGTATACGCCTCCCCCGGTGCTAGGGCGCTTACCTGGGTATACCCAAGGGACCGGGCCACCTTGGCCGCCCGGGCCGACCCCACCACGGGAATGTGGCGATCGAGGGCAGTGAGGGTTGGGACATGGGCATGATCCGGCAACCCTTGGGACAGGAGAATGACATCGATCGCCGCCGGAATGGGGCGATCGTGGGTGCGGGTTGCCTTGAACAGCCACTCCGTCTGACCAAACGTCAGGGGACCGACCAGCCAGGGATCAAGCAAAAGCCGCTGGCCAGCCATTTCAATTAACCAGGTGTTACTGTCATACCAGGTGAGATACATCAAAAATTAGCCCCACGCTATCAAACAACGACGTTTTCTTTAACAATTGTAAAGAGATTACTGTCAAGCTACCGCCCGACCAGAGATCACCAGTGCCCGATGACAACCGCTTGCTGAAGCGTATGTACCCTGGAATGCCCGCCCTACCCTTATCAATGTTAGGCAGTGGCGCTCGCCTACCCCGTGAGGCGTTTGATTGCCGTTATGCCGCCACACCCCACCTACGCAAAGCCGAACAGCTTGCAGGCGTTGTCTATGTCCCCCCGGCTGCCCTACGGTTTAACAGTCGTAGTCAGCCCTATGCCTTGCAGCTAGCCTGGCTGTCCAATGATTGGGTGGCCGCCCCAGGGGGGGATTTAGGCATCGAACCCATCTACTGTCGTAACAGCGTTCAGCCGTCTATTGTTTGGCAAGTGTTTGCGCGCTGGCTAGATGGGGTCGTCTGTCAAGACGGTGCCCATATTCCCTTGGCATCTGATGTACAGGAGAGCATCCGAAGTCGCGTTTTCCCAAGGCTTGGGCTAGCGACGACCGATTTGTTGGCTGGCAATATACAGCCTGTCCTGGCTATGTTACAACAGAGCTTGTACTCATTTGAACAGGCCGCCTTGAAACTACAGCTAGTCGGCAGGGGGTAATTGAGGTGTTGTGTGTCCCCCGCGTGCGGAATTGTTCATTCTGATTTCATGCCAACCTCTCCCATTGCGCAGCAAGTGCCCAAATTTAGTAGCCTGCGAGTCAAGTTACTCGTGGGCTTTACGCTCGTTTTTAGCCTTGTCTTTGTTGGGACCTACTATTGGGTTTATACGCTCACGATCACCAAGGTTAGCCGCCAAGTAAAGGATACCCTCCAGGCCGCTGCGATCGGGGCGGCCCAAACGATCGATGTGGAAGAACTGCTAGCCCTTTACCACGAAGGCCAGCCTAACGAGGCCGGATTTTCCGATGATCCACGCTACCAGCGCCAACTGCGCTGGCTGGATCAGATTCACCAAACCCTGCCCCATGTTTGGATGTTCACCTTGGTGCGCGGCAATCAGTCCGATACACGGCGGATAGGTCTGCATCAAGGTTCCAATGAGATTATTTATTTGGTGGATGTTTGGGCACGCTACGATGCCACTAGAAGTGCCAAGTTTTTGGAGCCAGCCGCAGGTTCACCGGAACACCTACAGGCATTGGATGCCGGGACAATAGCCTTTCGGGATCTGTATCAGGATCGCTGGGGGGCCTGGATTACCGTTTACAGTCCGATCCGCGATCGTCAGAATCGAGTTGTGGCCGTGTTGGGGGCTGATATCGAGGCAGACTATATCCTGGATATCCAACGACAAGTTCGCCATCGCTTCATTGCTATTTTCCTGATGGCCTACAGCTTACTATCACTGATAATTTATATCATTACAGGCATTTTAATTCGTCCACTGGCCCAACTAAAATCAAGTTTAGAGCAAATTGGTGAAGGCAATTATGATCTAGATCTATCAACTCTAACTCAAAAGCGATTTCAAGATGAAATTAGTCATCTTGCAACTATTTTTGAACAAATGTCCTATCATATCCAGGCTCGTGAATTATTATTAAAAGAAGTTCAAACAGAACGCGATCGCTTCTTCGATCATTCTACAGATCTACTAGCAATTTTTGATCAGAATCTTTGTTTTCAGCAAATTAATCGTGGTTGGTGTAATACCCTCAACTATTGCTTAGATGATTTACTGGGTCAACCACTAGTTGCATTTGTACATCCTGATTATCGTGAAGAAATACAAGCGCTCCAAGCCGATTTAAAGCGAGGGACTGAAATTCAGAATTTTGAGGGACGTTGGCGATCGCGATCGGGAAACTACCACTGGTTAGCATGGAGTTTTATGCCCGTCTTGCCAGAACAAAAATACTATGGATTTGCACGAGATATTACAAATATCAAACAAATTGAAGCCCAATTGATTCGTAATTCTTTTTATGATTCTTTGACTAATCTTCCAAATCGTAGTTATTTTATGAATCGTCTGAGCATTTCGCTGCAAAAAGCCAAAAAAAATACATCAGACTATTCCTTTGCCATCCTATTTATTGATCTTGATCACTTTAAGACGGTCAATGATAGCCTAGGACACGTGGCGGGGGATCAACTACTGATTCAAATTACAACTCGACTAGAACAGTGTATTAATTCTAAAGATATTTTGGCGCGGATGGGTGGGGATGAATTTGCCATCCTCATCGACGATATCCAGACGATCGCGGATGCGACACTGATTGCTGAGCGCGTACAAGCCTCACTGACCTTACCCTTTTGGCTGCATGAACAAGAATTTTTTATTAGTGCCAGCATTGGCATTGCGCTCAATGGTAAGGGCGTCAACCAAAAGGCTTATGAGAATTTATCGGATCTAATTCGTGATGCTGATATTGCCATGTACCAGGCCAAGGCTGGTGGTAAGGCCAGATACATGATTTTTGATCAAGACATGCAGGCGAATCTCCTAGAGCGCTTAAATTTAGAAAATCAACTCAGACGAGCGATCCAGGCGGCTGAGTTTCGGCTGTATTATCAACCTATTATTTCTCTTCAGACGGGTACTGTCTATAGTTTTGAAACTCTGGTACGTTGGCAGCATCCCGAAAAGGGTTTGATCTCGCCAGTTGAGTTTATCCCGATCGCGGAAGCCACAGGTTTGATTATCCCCCTAAGCCTGTGGATTTTGCGATCAGCCTGCGAACAACTGCGACAGTGGCAAGTTGCGAATCTGGCTGACCCGACTCTCAGCCTTAGTGTCAATATTCCGGGAAGTCAGTTTACACAACCAGAGCTAATTAACCAAATCCAAACAATTCTTGCGGAAACTGAATTGCCACCGAGTTCCCTCCATCTTGAGGTAACGGAAAGTACAATTGTTGAAAACATCGATGTCGCGATCGAACAACTGAATCAACTACGAAAACTTGGTATTCAAGTGGCGATCGATGATTTTGGTACTGGCCACTCATCCCTTGCCCGTCTCCAAAGTCTACCGATCGACATTCTTAAAATTGATTATTCCTTTGTTGCCAAAATGCAGGAGAATCAACGCAACCAGGAATTTGTCAAAGCGATCATCAACTTAGCCCATTTTTTAGGGCTTCAGGTCGTTGCGGAGGGCATAGAAACCCTGGATCAACAACAGCGATTGGCAGCTATGGGCTGTGAGTATGGCCAGGGCTATCTCTTTGCTAAACCCAGCGATGCCAATGCGGTTTACCACTGGTTACATACCGTCCAACAGGGAGACAGCCCGCACCTTCCCTATGTATTCCGTCTCTAATGCTAGAGCAGCGCATCATTAATGACGCCCTGGGGCCAGCTTGTCCATTGTTTGCTAGAATGCCTGCACTCTAGCTTAAAGCCTGGGGTAGCTGTACCTTATGGCCGATCGCGTCTGAGTCATCCCAGCCTAAGCAACAGTAACACTGGTCACTGGTTAAGATCCGCTGTACATTATCAGCACGACACTGTTGGCAACGCTGTGTAAACACACCTCAATGCTGCCTTCCCCTGGGCATCCTGCTAATGATTGTGACTGAACTGCTATGGGCACTTGTGGGTCTGATCCTCACCGTTAGTGGGACATTTTTTGAGGCTTCAATGATCAGCCCGCCTTGGCTTTGGCTACAATCTGACACCATCCAAACCTACTCGTTAGGGGTGACCTGCCAGATCGGAGCAGTTTTGCTGATTGCCTGTCTGGGGGGGAAAAATGCGGCAACCCTCTCGCAAATTGCCTATCTGGTCTTGGGCCTGATCTGGTATCCCGTTTTTACCCACGGGGGGGGAGTGGCCTATATCAAAGAACCCACCTTTGGCTATCTGTTAGGGTTTGTCCCGGCGGCTTGGATCTGTGGTTTTCTAGCTTTTCAGTGGAAACCACGCCTGGAAAGTCTAGCGTTCAGTTGTTTGTGTGGGTTGGCCAGTATTCACCTAATGGGGCTGTTGTACATCACCTATTTGCGCTTCAGTCATAGCCTAGGAGATAACTGGCTACAAATTATGTCGGTCTATTCCGTGTCTCCCATTCCTAGTCAACTGGCTCTGATTTGTGCAGTCGCGGTGCTAGCCTTTAGCCTGCGGCAAGTTTTATTTTATTGACGTTATTAACAGTTCTAGGCCCCTCTCCCTGGGGAGAGGGGGTGGGGAGAGGGCGCAGTTATCCCTATGATGGGGACGATCGCGCTGGCGAAACCCTAGTACAGCAAACATAAAGTTTCGCAACGTTGGTAGTAACGACTTTAGTCGTTGCCGGCTAAAGCCAGCACTACGAACGTTGCAGAATTTACTTTTCGAGCTACTAGGCCGCCAGGTGCGTTTCCACAACACTGGCCAAACGATCGGTCCAATGATTGACTAAACTAACCTCTGCGGCTTCGACCATGACCCGAATCACAGGTTCCGTCCCGGAGGCCCGGACCAAAACACGACCTCGATCGCCCATATCGGCCTCCGCCTGCGCGATCGCCCGTTGAACGGCTTCACACTGCTGCCAATTCAAGCGCCGTTGCCGATCCAGCACCCGCACATTTTGAAGCCGTTGGGGATAGGTTTGAAAACCCGTATCAACCATGTCGGCAAGGGACTGCTCCCAATGTTGGACCAGGGTCGCCAGATGGAGCGCCGTGAGGATACCATCACCTGTGATGCTGTAGTGGTGACAGAGAATATGACCCGATTGCTCACCCCCCAGCATGGCCCCTTGGGCAACCATCGCGGCAAACACGTGCTGATCCCCCACTGCCGTGCGCACCAAAGTCCCGCCCTGGGCCTGCCAAGCCCGTTCAAAACCAAGGTTCGCCATCACCGTTGAGATAATGGTATCCCCCGGTAACTGTTGAGCTTGACGGAGGTGTTGTCCCCAGAAATACAGGATATAGTCGCCATTAATCGCCCGCCCCTTTGCATCCACGGCCAGGGCACGATCGGCATCACCGTCAAAGGCAAATCCCAGGTCAGCCCCTTGGGCAATCACCGTCTCCTGGAGCGTTTGGAGATGGGTCGAGCCACAGTTGACATTAATGCGATCGCCATCCGGACGATCGTGCAGGCAAATCACCTCGGCCCCCAACCCCTGAAACACGGCGGGCGCAATATTGACCGCTGCACCCCAAGCCAAATCCAGGACGATCCGCATCCCCTGCAAAACCGGGGCACTGGCTTCTGTCGGTAACAAGGGTTGATAGAGGGAGGTCGTATAGTGCTCTACTAACTCCGATCGCAAGTAGTACCGTCCCCACGGGCTAGAGGTAGGGAGAGCCAACCCAGATCCCCCAAACTGACCACGCATAGCCGCTTCAATTTGGGCCTGTAGCTGGGGCGCTAACTTGGTACCCGCCGCATCGAAGAACTTAATCCCATTGTCTTCAGGAGGATTGTGGCTGGCCGAGACCATCACCCCACCGATCGCCGCCGTAATCCGGGTAAGGTGGGCCACCCCCGCCGTGGGGCACAGGCCCAAATTCCAAACTTCCAAGCCAGCCGCCGTGAAGCCACTGGCCAGCGCCATCACCAACATATCGCTCGAATTGCGCGAGTCTTGACCAATGATGATCGGTCCTTCCTGCTGTGCCCGGTTTTTCAGGACCTGGCCCGCCCAAAAGCCCAATTGCATCGCGAGGGGAGCGGTCAATAGTTCACCCACATGCCCCCGTACCCCATCCGTACCAAAGAGGGGGGTGTCCGGCAGGGGAACGAAATTCCAGGGGAGGGATGACAGGGGTGTCGTCATTGCTGATACATCATAAGGGGATTCCGGCTGCCGAGCAGGCAATGGGGCCAAGGGAGTTAGCATACTGGTCATCTCCACACACAACACACGACTAGGAGCATAACACTTACTTCTTGCAGCCTCATCTCTACGATTTGCCCAAAAGTGTCCCTTGGGTAGGGGCCGGACGTAAAGCTTAGGTAAAGCCCAAGGGTATCGGATAAAGATTTGATGTCACAATGAAATGACTGAGGCTGGTTATCACTGGGAGGTATGATGCAAGACCCTACCCAGACACAACCCCAACCGACTTCGCCCGATCCCCAGGTAAGGCTGGCGTTGCCCAAATCAACCCAATGGTCCAAGCGGCTTTGCCGTTGGGGGGCCTATGGACTGGTGGGGGTGGGGGTCGGCGCGATCGCCATCCTGAGCTTACGCTCCCCCCCGATCGCAGTGGATTTAGCCACCGTTGCGGTTGGGGAATTGGTGGTTGCCGTCGAAGCAGAAGGTCAAACCCGTGTGCGCGATCGCTATGTCATCTCAGCCCCGGTCGCAGGGCGTCTTGGCCGCCTAAGCCTCACAGTGGGTGATGCGGTGCCAGCGAATCAGCCGATTGCCTGGATCGATCCCTTGCCCTTTACAAGCCAGGTACAAGCCCTCCAGGCCCAAATCCGGGCACTGGCAGCGGAACAACAGGGCGTCGCCACCCAACGCCCCAAGGCCGCCGCCCTTGCCGAAGCAGCGGCCCGGACTCAAGCCGCGATCGCCCAGCAACAGGCCGCCCAAGCCCAGGTGAGGCAGGTCGAGGCGCAACTAGCCCAGGCTCGTCGTGAGCAGGATCGTCTAGCCGCCCTACAGGCAGAAGGGGCAATCCCCCAACAGGACTTAGAGCAAGCAGAGTTAGCGGTTATCAGCCGTCAGCGGGAACTAGAAGCAGCCCAGCAAGCCGTGACGCGAACAACAGCGGAGGTCGCGGTGGCCCAACAGATTCAGCAACGCCTCCGGGCTGAGCAGGCCGATCCGGATTACCTCCTGCGGGTCTATGAAGCCAGGATACAGGGTCTAGAGGCCGAACTGGCCAACCTCAGCGATCAAGCCCATCGCACCGTGCTGCTAGCCCCAACCACGGGGCGGGTGCTACGGGTTTTCCAGGAAAGTGCCCGGTATGTGGAGGCGGGGACGCCCCTACTGGAAATCGGTAACCCTCGCCAGCTAGAACTGGTCATTGATGTTCTGTCCAGTGATGCGGTCAAGGTACAGCCAGGGGCACGGGTATGGGTGGAGCAGTGGGGGGGGACTGAGCCACTGCCGGGACAGGTCCGAACCATTGAACCAGCGGCCTTTACCCAAGTATCCGCGCTAGGGGTGGAAGAACAACGGGTGAATATTATTGCTGATTTAACCGAGGTTCCCCCCACCCTAGGAGATGCCTACCGCGTCGAAACCCGCATTGTCATCTGGGAGCAGCCAGCCGTACTCACGGTCCCCCTCAGTGCCCTGTTCCGTTGTGGGCCAGATTGGTGTGTCTTTGTTGCCGCTGGTAACCGTGCCCAGCAGCAACCGGTCCGTAAGGGGCAGGATAATCACTTTGCCGCAGAAATTCAGGCGGGCCTAGTGGCAGGCGATCGCGTCATCGTCCATCCATCGGAGCAGGTTAAGAACGGCAGCCGGATTCAGGCCAGGTAAATTTTGTCAGAATGAATAGGACCTCCTTTCCCGATGACTGCCATTCATGACCTTACCGATATCCTCAGCACCGATCGCCTGGGACGCTGTTAAGACAGCCCTGCAAGGCATTGAGACGATCACCGATCTCAGCCAATGCCAAAAACTATCTGGTGACTACCACACCTTTAGCCCGATTCTGGTGCCCCAACTGGCGGATAAGGTGGCTGATTTGGTAGTCCGTCCAGCCAACGAAGCCGAGGTACGGCAAGTGGCAAAGGTTTGTGCCCAGTGGCGAATTCCCCTCACCGTGCGGGGAGCCGGAACGGGCAACTATGGCCAGTGTGTACCCCTAGCGGGTGGCCTAGTCCTGGACATGACCCGTCTCAACCAGGTGCATTGGGTCAGGGGTGGGGTTGCCTGTGTGGCAGCCGGGGCCAAGTTGGCCGCGATCGAGAAAGTCACCCAACCCCAGGGCTGGGAATTGCGTCTGATGCCCTCGACCTATCGCACCGCGACGATCGGCGGCTTTATTGCCGGGGGCAGTGGCGGGATTGGCTCAATTACCTATGGCCAACTGTGCGATCGGGGCAATATTTTGGCCCTAAAGGTGATGACCCTGGAGGCGGAGCCGCGCCTCATTGAGCTGCGTGGGCAGGCGGTCCAAAAAGTGAGCCATGCCTGGGGCATCAACGGTATTATTACCGAACTCGAAATCGCCCTAGCACCAGTTTATCCCTGGGTCGATGTCGTCGTCAGCTTTGATGACTTTATGCAGGCAACTCGTTTTAGCCAGCAGTTGAGCAACGAAGATGGGCTGGTCAAGAAACTCGTCAGTACCCACGCGTGGCCCATTCCCAGTTACTTTACGGCCCTGCGTCCCTACCTCACTGAGGGGAGCCATAGTGTGTTGGCGATCGTGGCTGAGGCCGCGATCGGTCCCCTTCAGGATTTAGTGGCTGACTTCGGCGGCACGATCGTCTATCAAAAGGCGACCCAAGACGGTGGTAAAAGCATTAACCTGATTGAATATACCTGGAACCATACGACCCTCCACGCCCGCACCGTTGATCCCACGATTACCTATCTACAAACCCTCTTCCCGGCTGATCCCGATCTCAAGTTAATCGAGCATTTCTATCACCACTATGGTGATGAGGTGATGATGCATTTAGAGTTTATTCGGTTAGGGGGACGCGCGATCGCCGCAGGATTACAACTGGTGCGCTTTACCACCGGGGATCGCTTAACTGCAATTATGGACGATCATGAACGCCAGGGCGTGTTCATCGCTAATCCCCACACCTATATCATCGAAGATGGGGGCCGCAAACAGATGGACCCGCAGCAAATGGCCTTTAAGGCTCAGGTTGATCCCTATAATCTCTTTAATCCAGGTAAAACGCGGGCGATCGCCTCTTAAAGCCAGGTCATCGCCGCTCGCTGGCATCTAAGGCTAATATCTCAATTGGGTTTGCCCAAGGCATGAGCTAACTAAACACGATCGCACCGTTTCCTTTTATTGTGGGATGAAGCGCAAGCAAGACTGAATCACGCAACCTAGCCGAACATCACTCTATGGGTATTCCCTCTCTGCACACTCTCTTTCACGATCGCTGGCGTCCCTGGCAATGGCTCAGGGTGGGTTTACTGATCCTGAGCTTAACCCTGAGCGCCTGCACCAGTCCCCAGGCAGATACGTCTTCCCCAACACCGGCAGAACCCCCTGTGGCGGAGACGACAACCCCCATCAGTAGCCCCAGTCCCAGTCCCACAGCCAGCCCAACGAACGCATTCCCCAATCTGCCTCGGCTTAACGGGGAGGCGATCGTCGAAATCACGGTCAATGGCGCACCGATCACGATCGCGGTTGACGGGGTCAATGCGCCGATTACGGCTGGAAATTTTGTGGATCTGGTGCAACGGGGAGTTTATAACGGGACGACTTTCCACCGGGTCGTCCGGGAACCAACCCCCTTTGTGGTCCAGGGCGGCGATCCCCTCAGTAAAAATCCTGCCTTTAAGGCCCAAGTTGGCGCGGGTGGCTTCGTGGACCCGGCAGTTCCCTGTGATCCCCAATCCCTACCGCCAGGGGTGCCGCCAGAAGTAGGCTGTGCCCGCAATATTCCCCTAGAGATTAAGCCCGCTGGTGCCGCCGTGCCCCTCTATGGCAAAACCTTCCAACAGGCTGGAATTTTGGAGCCGCCCCAATTGCCCCATCGGCGCGGAGCCGTAGCAATGGCCCGATCGCAACTGCCGGATTCCGCCTCTTCCCAGTTCTATATCACCCTTGCCGATCAGCAGTTTTTGGATGGTAGCTATGCCGTGTTTGGCTATGTCACGGAAGGGATGGCAGTCGTTGATGAGATTCAACCCGACAATGTGATTGAGAGTGCCAGGGTCGTGACGGGAGCCGACAAACTCCAACCGGCCCCCTAGCATCCCATCGTTCAGGGGGGTTGGGGCCGGTCCCACGCCTGCGGGTTGCCTGCGTCAGTAATTACCGTGGCTTTATGCAAACTTCAAGGCGAGTTCCTGGAGCTGTCGGCAGTTTTTGACACATTTAGGGGAATACTCAGAAGAACCGGAGCGATGGGGGCCATGCCGCAGGCTACCTCCCCAAAGTGACATGTTAGATTAGGCGTACTGTCTCCCTAAACCGCTTTTCCCTAGGCCGTTTGGGTTCCAGAAGTTGAACGGTTGCCGAGCAAATCCGTTACCCTGTACTCAGGGAAAAGTCGGCAACTACGGTGTCCCTTGGTTACTGTGCCCCATCTGGCCTGCTAACCCCTTTCTCCCCGCACGGGTGCGACATACTTGCGACATCGGCGACAGTGTCCATGACTTCGTAAACTGTTTCGACTTCTGAGCGCCTTACACCCGCATTTAAGGAAGTGCTGCTATGCTCATCTGCCCCCAGTGTCAGTTCGAGAATCCCGATCACCATCGGTTTTGTCAGCAATGTGGTACCTCCTTAACCCTGCGTGCTTGCCCAACCTGCGGAGCCGATGCTACCTATGCCGCTGAGCATTGTCCCAGTTGTGGCGATCGGATTGGCACCGTCTGGTTAGCGATCGTCCAACCCCGTCACCCCTCCCCCGCTCAGCCATCTGTACCAGCGGGTAGCCGTTCCGATGCGACGATCGCGGATACAGCAGCGGCGGACGCCGCGATCGCGGCGGTGCCTGCGGTGGAGGCAACCGAGGCGACAGACTGTCTGGAAAGGGTGAATGCAGACCATTCCGGGGTAGCCCAGCCCCCGCCCGTCCAAGCGCCAGAGGCCAGTGAACCAGAGGCCAGTGAACCCTTGGGGGCAGATCTCACCGCATCACCCGACCTAGAAACAGCCTCTCCACCTGCACCGCTTCCGATCCCAGTGGGGCAATATCTGGATGCCAACCAGCGTTATCAAGTTCTGGAATGGCTTCCCCCCTCTACCACGGATACCTATCTTCGGGCGAGGGTTTTAGACTGTAAGCCCTTGCAAATTTCCCAGTTGGATGCGCTTGCTGCCCAGAGTGCCCCAGATCTGGGCGACAATCCAGATACGGCTGCCCTGGCGGAAGTGACCCCCAGTATCCCGGCGATCGCCGAGCCATACCTGTTACTGCCGTCACGCTTGGGGCAGGTACTCCCGACCCTGCACGATTGCTGGCAGACGGAGGACTACGCCATCGTCCTCCTGGAAGATCGCTCCGATTGGCCAACCCTTGTGGACTACTGGCAAACGGAAGCAACCTCAATGCTAGAAGTGCTGCATTGGCTCCATGAGATGGTGGTGTTATGGGGGATTTTGGAAAGCTGGAACTACAGCCAGAGCTTATTGGAACCCAGGAATTTGCGACTGGACGAGGATCAGGTGCTCTGTTTAGGACAGCTCTATCCCGATGCGGTGAGTACCCCCCCCACCCTAGTACACCTGAGCCAGATCTGGCAGACCCTGCTGGAACAGGCACAAACCACCTTGATGGGGTCAGTGCTGGAACTTTTCCATGACTTACAGCAGGCCGTCATTACCACCCCCGCCGAATTACGATCGCGCATTGAGGCGATCGCCCAAGAAATGCAGCAGCCCCAGGGTGAAACCGAGGTAACGGTGGCAGATACCCCGGTTGCTTCCCCCCCCGAATGGTATGGGACAATGATTCCCGCCGAAACCACAACCGCCAACTTAAGTCCGGAGGGCACGACCGATATAACGACGGGTCCCCTGGATCTGCCTGACTTCGGTGACCTCGCCCTCGCGCCTGGGATGCCGGCAGACTTACCGGAATACCTTGAACACGATACCGACGAAACCTTTGACGATGAGGAGGAAGCCGCCACCGTCGCCTTACCCATGCGCTTGGCCAGCATCCAGGACATTGGGCAGACAGATGTGGGGTGCAAACGCCAACGTAATGAGGATTATTTCAGCATTCTCTCCGAACAACAAAAGCTGGAAACACCCTTGGGTCATAGTGTATCGGCACGAGGTGTTTATGTTCTTTGTGACGGGATGGGGGGCCATGCTGGTGGGGAAGTGGCTAGTACCTTAGCGGCTGATACCCTCCGGCAATTTTTTCTGGACAATTGGTTTAATGCCAGCGATGAGCAGGTCCGGCAAGATTTGCCCAGCCATGACCTGATTATCCAAGGGATTAACTTGGCCAATCAGGCGATTTATGAAGTTAACCAGGAAAATGCCAGCGCGGGGAGTGGCCGCATGGGGACAACGCTGGTCCTGTTGCTGTTGCAAGACTCGAAGGTGGCGATCGCCCATGTGGGAGATAGTCGTTTGTATCGAATTACGCGCAAACAAGGGCTTGAACAGTTGACGATCGATCACGAGGTTGGGCAACAGGAGATTCAACGGGGTGTTGATCCAGACATTGCCTATGCCCATGCCGACGCCTATCAACTGACCCAGGCATTAGGTCCCCGTAATCTTGACTTTATTCATCCTGATGTTAAGTTCCTCGACCTCACCGAAGATACCTTATTAATGCTGTGTTCTGATGGCCTGTCAGACAACAACCTGGTTGAGGACAATTGGCAAACCCATCTGCTGCCGCTACTGAGTTCACGTGCCAACTTAGGAGAGGGTGTCCAAAAGTTGATCGATCTTGCGAATCAATTCAATGGCCACGATAATATTACCGCGCTGTTGGTCCGGGTTAAGCTGCAACCCCATCTCGACTATCTCAATCAGTTCTCGATTAATTAGGTTCTCCATATCATTAGGATGACAGCCGTTCCCCCTCTAATGAAGTACGGTCAAGCCTTGTAGACCAGGGACTTAAGCCCCTCTCACCAAGTATGGAAGTGCTGTATCGTTGGCGGGGACAACTTGATAGTGGCCGTCTACTAGCCGATAGAGTTCGACACTGGCCTTGGTAACTTCGTAAATGCCATAGTAGGGAATCCGGATCGCCTGCTCATACACCCAGAACTTACCGGGCTTTTGGCCAGTTCCAGTTACCCCAGAGGGGGGAGTCGTATCCCGTTCTTCGCTACCATCTCCGGACGCGAACTCGATCGCAATCAGCGGAGCCACATACTCCTGCCAGAGTACATAGGAGCGGCGAAACGTACCATTCAGTAATGGGGGGACGTTGGGTACATAGAACCAATCGGGACACTCGGCTCCTTTTTCCGGTGGATCGGTTAAGCGCCAGTAGATGCCACAGTCTTGGCCAATACAAAATTGTTGATCAGGGTGTCGTTGATTGAGGACGGGCAGGTCGAATGCGTTGTTGTAGATTGCGTTTACTGGTTAGGCTCTGGAGATGGGCCAACACCACGATCGCGAAGGGGTTGGGGCTAGCCTCTAGCTCAGCGATGCGATTGCAGTAGTCGAGTAATTTGACGCTGGGGAAGTGGAATTCGAGCCGACAGTCGAGGATTTCCTGGCGGTATGCCTGGGGTCGCCAGTGGGGATGGGTGTCGCCGAGGATGGCAAGGCTGAGGACGGGGCGATTATAACGATCGCTGATGCGGTAATTGTAGACATACATGCGTTCAGGGAAGTGGGGATCTTTGCGGCCCTGGACTTCGATGTGGATGAGAATCCAGGTTTCAGTGCCGTCGCGTAACCAGACTTTGACGAGTTTGTCGGCAAAGCGTTTGCTGCGTTCGGCGGCGGGGACGATTTTCTGGGGTTCTGTGCTTTTATTTGATCCGGTCAAAGTAAAGGTTCAAGTAGGATTAGGAGTTGAGGAATATCAGATTGAATGACATCCCAGAGTGTATTGATGTTAATTCGATCATATTGATGGGCAAGAATGGCAAGAATATCACGCATTCCAGAAATATCCTTCCACGGAATCTCAGTATATTGCGATCGAAATTCTGATGATAGTCGCTTAGTAGCTTCCCCAATAATAACTTGGTATAAAATTGCAGATTGTTTTTCTTCATTACTTGCCAATTGAGACTTATCTAACCCTTCCGCAAAGCGAAGCACGCTTTTGGCGGCATTAATCATGTCTAGTATTCAAGCTTTGTCTCTATTCATAAATAATCTTGGTTGTGTTAAGAATTTCATTACGTCTAATCCAGTTCTCACTGGTTTCTATAGATTCTTTGACGATAATATCTACAGTTCGGCCAATCTTGGCTTCTAATTCATGTTTGATTTTAGCGAGGGTTAGCAACCCCTGCTGGGCATGGGGTGCAAAGCAGATCAGTAAGTCGATATCACTAGTGTCGTGGAAATCATCACGCAGGATCGAGCCAAAGAGGGCCAACTCGACAATTTGCCAGCGGTGACAAAAGCTGACGAGATCCGATCGCGATAGGCCAAGGCGTTGTTGAATCTGGGGTGGCAGTTGGGTAAGCATAGATAGGTCTAGTTTACGATCAAAGTCACTGCCGGGAAGTAGTTGCTAACGCAGGCCGTGGCAGGTGAAGGCGGCCCAGTAGTAGGGGGCGGCGAAGGGCGGGGTAGGTGCTTGGGTGAGGTTGTAGAGTTGACAGACGAGCTCGTCTTGCTGGGCTTGTTGGAGGTAGGCGACGATGGGGTCGATCGCGTTTTCCAAGTCTTGGCCGGAGAGGGTGCGCAGATCCTGTTGGGCCTGTTGCAGGGCGGTGGGCCGATCGCAGCCTGCTTGGCGATAGCGATAGTAGTAGATACAGAAGAGAGCGGTGGCGGTGACATCGACGCTCCAGAGGGTACTGATGACGCTGCGGGCACCGGCACAGAGGAAACCGGCGCTGAGGGTGAGCAGGTCGTCGGTGATTGTGGGGTTGCCGAGGGCGGTTTCGCAACAGGAGAGGAAGACTTCGAGCAGGTCGGGCATCCGCCAACCGGGACTCATCAGTTGGCCGAGGGTGAGGGAGCCATCCCCCAGGGCTAGGGCCGATTCGAGGGGTTTGTCGAGGACGGAACTGGCGTGGTGGCTGGAGTGGAGGCTGTGGACGCGGTGGGTTTGGGTGAGTTGGCGATAGGCGGCGACGGTGGCTTGGTGGGGGCCTTGGAGGCGATATTGGGTGAGGGGTTGATGGAGTTGGGCGATCGCGTCGCATTCGTAGCGGGCCGCGATGAGGTCGCCAGTTGCGTCTTCGACTAAACCGAGGGATTGGGGCGTCTGGGTGGGGCGTTGTTGGCAGTAGCTCAGGATTTGGGCGCTGGGGATGAGGCGCAGCCGGAAGCGATCGCCCAGATATTGCGCTTGCTGGAGTTCTCCCCCCCACCTCTCTTCTCTCTCCTCTCTCCTCCCGCCTGGGGAAAGGGGCAAAGCCGCAAAGGGAATTAGGTGGAGATAGATATGGGGGATGAGGATGAGTTCGTCGATACCTTGGAGGTGGTCGGCGATCAGGGTGTCGAGTTGGAGGCGTTGGGCCAGTTCTTGCAGGTGGCTGGGCATTTGGGCGAGCCACTGCTGGAGTTGTTCGGTGTCATGAGGGTTGTAGGGTTTAAGCCACTGGTCGCGTATCCAGGTTTGGAGGTTGCGGTAGCCCTGGTTGGTGCAGGTGTGGAGGGTACAGGTGAAGCCCTCACCCCCGGCCCCTCTCCCTGAGGGCGAGGGGAGTTGGCCTTCACCCCCGGCCCCGCTCCCACTAAAAGCGAGGGGAGAATGGCGGAGGATGAGGATGTGGGTGTGGTCGTTGGTGGAGTAGAAGCTGAGGAGGGCGGTGCGGGTGTCGGGAATGAGGTGTTGCAGGGTGCTGAGGTCGAGGGGAGTGACTTCGAGTTGTCCAGCGAGGACGGGGTCGCGTTGACGGAGTTGTTGCCAGAGGCGCTCTTTTTCGGCGTATAGGTGTTGGATGACGGTTTGGCTTTGTTTGAGGGTGGGCAGGGGG
>NZ_JBRCAD010000101.1:0-7027 GCF_053493415.1 Trichothermofontia sp.
GTCCCGCAATGGTGGGCTATGACCTGTATGCCGACTGGGCCTATGAAGGGGGAGCCTTTTGTTTACAAGCGAATCTGAGTTGGGCGATACAACTGGCTGCTGAAACCGCCCGCCGCCAGGGGAATACCCATGCCTACCCACAACTCTACGCCGCCGCCCGTAACTTGCCCTTATTTGAGCCGCTCCCGGCCAACCCCCACCTACTACGGGAACTAGCACCCCAATCCTTTTACCATGATTGGCTACGCCACGATCAGCCGGATGACTACTGGCGATCGCGATCGCCGGATTTAAGCCAGGTTGACCTGCCCATGCTCCACATTGGTGGCTGGTTTGATCCCTTCCTGCGGGGGAATGTCCGCCTTTATCAAGAAATGGCCGATCGCAGCGTGTTTCCGCAACAGTTGCTTATTGGTCCCTGGGCCCACCTGCCCTGGTCACGGCAGGTGGGGGCAATTGACTATGGCCCTGAAGCCCTTAGTCCGGTGGATACTTTACAACTCCGTTGGTTTGATCACTTTCTGAAGGGACAGGATACGGGCTTGGTCGCTGAACCGCCCGTGCGGTTATTTGACCTGGGAAGTCATGGCTGGCGATCGTTCCCCCGTTGGCCCCAGGGCCGCGTGCAAGTCTATGGGTTAACCAGTAACGGTTTGGCCAGTATCCGGGATGATGCGGGTCGTTTAGTCGCAGGGCCGGCGGGGGAACGGGGCGTTCCTGCCCTACCGGCGGCCCAGGATGTCCTCGTTCATGATCCCTGGCGTCCTGTCCCAGCGCTTGGGGGGCATGCCGCTCTGCCAGCGGGGAGCTTTGACCGGCGGGCGATCGACAGCCGCAGTGATGTCCTCACCTACACCAGCCCTCCCCTCACCCAGCCCCTCCCGTTGGCCGGTCATGGGTGGGTGGAAGTTTTCTGCGAGGCCGATCGGCCCAGTTTTGACCTCTGTGCCATTCTGTCGGAAGTCTATGCCGACGGGCGGGTGTATCACCTCAGCCAGGGGTATCGGCGGGTGGTTGTGGGTCAGTCTAGCCCGCCCTACCGGATTTCCCTACAGCCCATCTGTGCCCAGATTCCTGGGGGGCATGCGCTCCGGCTGAGCCTCAGTGCAGCCTGTTTCCCGGCTTATGATTTAAACCTGGGTACCGGGGCTGGCCCCGCCCATAGCCGTCTTATCGATGCCCAGATCACAACCCTAACGATTAAGCTGGGGGGCAACGGTCCGACCGGGCTGTGGGTGACCCTACCTGAGGAGAGTTGGCCAACAACCCTGATGCATCCCTAATGTCACTAGTCTCAAATTAAGATTGAGGTGACCAGCAGCAGGAGTTTGGGATGTATGGCCACCATTGAATCGACGGAACCGGGGGGACTCTTGGATATTGAGGCGGTCCAGAAGCTCTTGCATCGATCGCGGGCATCCATCTACCGCTATACCAATACCGATCGCAAACTCCTGAACCCCCCCTATAATCCCCAACTGTTGAACCCAGAATATCGCCACCATAAGCGGGAACCCTTGGTCTTTCACCCCAATGAGGTGGCCCGCTTTGCCAGGGATGTTCTGGATTTGCAACCGATCACTATCCAGGTTCAACCGCCAGCCCCCGATCGCACCGAGGAACTGCTGACGGCCATCCTGACGGAGTTACAAGGTATTCATCAATTGCTGAAGGAAACCGCGAATAACGGCTAAACGGGAGGCGTCCGGCTTAACTCCCGATGGCATTGACAACGCATACGGGCTGGACTTGTTGAACATAGCGCACCTGACGCGGGACCCAATAGCCTTGGACCGTATAGTACCCGCCGGAGACGACAGGGATATAAACCGTGTGGTAGTAGCAAGTCATGGCCTCAGCGGGTTGTGGGGTGAGTAGGGCTGCGCCAGCGGTACTCAGGGCCGCTAACCCGGTCAGAAGGGTTTGGGTGAAGGTCGTTTTCATAGGACACTCCAGGAGCGTGTGAAGCGTGGATTTCGAAACTCGGTCATTGCGGGGGCTGTTCCAACGGCTAGCCATGCCGGCAGTGACTCATCAAACAGTGTCTTGGGGTGAAACCGATCAGCCGTGCCTAATATCACAATGGGCACCGTTGGTCCCGTTCGCATCGGGTCTGATGGGCTACCTCTTTAGTGTCGCGATCGCAGGCCGGAACCCACTTCATGCCGTTTGGTGAATCTAGCTCACCCCACTGGCTAACCCTAACGGGTCAAAGACAACCCATCACTATGGGCGAGCCGTTACCGCGCCGCCGCCACTTCCCGACGCCGGGGCTTCGCTTGACTTGCAGGATACAGACAGCCGCGATCGCGATTCTCCAGAATGGAACTGACCCTTCATCCTTGTTTCCCTGTTTCCCTATGGATTGAATTCAAGAGCCGTTATGAGGACCCCAATCTTGATGGCGATGGGCGCATGTCTTCATATTTCTTAATGTTTGCCTGAATTTCTGGGATAGTTGCGCTCGATCCCGTAGTGGCGAGCTTTTAGCCATAAAGGCAGGGGATTGCTTGCCGCAAGTATTCAGATTTTTTCCCCGCGATCGTCAAAAAGTATTTGTACTTTTGTATACTTAAGTTAACAAATCGATAATTCATGCGCTATTTTTCAGGAACACTTCCTACCATGCAATGTCCCCTTTGCTTGAAACCTTAATATTTTTTGATTTTCTGCTGCGAAGGGGGGTAATCAACGCCGCCCCTTCGCCTGCCAGTGACCGTGATGACACACTTCCATTAGAGCAAGGTAGAGGTACAAGTTAGTGACCCGGCATCCACTTGACTCACTACGCGGCTACGACCCCGACGCGATCGCCCGCTATTATGCCCGGCGTCCTTGGTTAGTGATCTGGCGAACACTCAATATCCTCTGGGGATTTGCGGGTTTCCTGCTCGGTTTGAAATGGGATCGCTGGGCGGCTGATCCAAGCAGTCGTAAAACCGTGCGGGCTGTGCAACTGCGTCAACTGCTGACCCGGCTGGGTCCGACCTTTATTAAGGTGGGGCAAGCGTTGTCCACGCGGCCTGATCTGATCCATAAGGATTTTCTCGAAGAACTGGTGAAACTCCAGGATCAGTTGCCCCCCTTCCCCACGACCACCGCAATGGCCCTAGTGGAGGCGGAACTGAATCAGCCGATCGCAACGGTCTTTGAGAGCGTATCCGCAGCGCCCGTGGCGGCGGCGAGTTTGGGGCAGGTCTATCGCGCCAAGCTCCACACGGGTGAACCCGTCGCCCTCAAGGTGCAGCGTCCGAATCTCCTACCGGTCTTGACCCTGGATTTGTTTCTCATGCGTTGGTCGGCGCGGTGGTTGGCAGCGGTTCTCCCCCTGAATTTAGGTCACGATCTGCGGCTGATTGTGGATGAGTTTGGCACCAAGCTCTTTGAGGAAATCGACTACCTGAACGAGGGGCGCAATGCCGAAAAGTTTGCTGCTAACTTCCAAGATCATCCCCAGGTGAAGGTCCCCCGCATTTACTGGCGGTATACCACCTCACGGGTATTGACCCTGGAATGGATTGACGGCATCAAGATGACGGGGACTGAGGAAATTCGGGCGGCGGGCCTGGAGGTGAATGAAATTATCCGGATTGGTGTGACATCTGGGTTGCAGCAATTGCTGGAGTTTGGCTTTTTCCACGCCGATCCCCACCCCGGTAACCTCTTTGTCATGTCCGTGAGCGATCAGGAGCCGGAGGTCCTAGGGCGGTTAGCCTACATTGACTTTGGCATGATGGACCAACTGGATGAGGAGACGAAGGAAACCCTGGTGGATGCCCTCGTGCATCTCATCAATCAGGAGTACCCAGCGCTAGCTAGTGATTTCGTCAAGTTAGGGTTTCTGGCCCCGAATACGGATATTCGCCCGATCGTCCCGGCGCTGGAAGCGGTGTTAGGCGACATTATGGGTGAAAGTGTGCGGGACTTTAACTTCAAGACGATTACCGATCGCTTTTCCGAGTTGATGTTTGACTATCCCTTCCGGGTGCCCGCCAAATTTGCCCTAATTATTCGATCGCTGGTGACGCAGGAGGGGTTAGCCCTGAGCATGAACCCCAATTTTAAAATCGTCGAAGTTGCCTATCCCTATGTGGCCCGTCGGTTGTTGCAAGGGGAATCGCCCCAACTACGGCGACGGCTTCTGGAGGTGCTTTTCCGGGATGGACGGTTCCAGTGGCAACGGCTGGAAAACCTCTTAAGAATTGCCCGCACGGATCAAAACTTTGACCTGCTGCCCACCGCCCAACTGGGATTCCAATACCTCATGTCGGAGGAGGGGCGTTACCTACGGCGGCAGGTATTGTTAGCGCTGACGGAAGACGATCGCTTGCATACCGAAGAAGTACAACGGCTGTGGGCCTTAATTAAAGAGGACTTACGGCCTGAGCGGCTGTTTAGTTCTGCCCTGGGGGCACTGGCGGACTTTTCCCTAGAGGGGGCTGCCACCTTCCTGCCCACAATGGCGCCCCTGAGTGCCTTGCAAAATGCGTTGCGTTAAAGGTTTTGTGTTAAGAGTAATTTAGCTGATTGACTGACATTGGCGTTGATTCACGAAGAGGTTGGCTGCGTGTACTATCTTGTCGATCCCCCGTATTTTTTGTTTTTAGCAGGTTTGTTTATTGGGATGACTTCGGGGGCTGCCTTTGAAGGAACCCTGAAGCAATCCGTGCAGGCTTGGTCGAAAAACCGGACGACTGAGAATCTAGCGGCAGTGCGGAGTCCTAAGTTATTTTTCTCATTTGTGGGTATTTGCCTAGGGATTGGTTTGTTTCTGACAGCAGGGTTACAAATTTTTGGCTTCCCATCGGAATTGTCCTATGTTATTTCCTTGCCCTTGACACTTTTTACTGCCGCGTTGGTTTGGGGTCAGTTGGGTAAGATTTTGCTGCAACTGGAGCGGGGCGGCTCCCAAGCTCTGGATTTGGATTCCCTCAGTTAGATGCGTTAGAGGATGTTTTAAAAGGGAGCGCACGGTTAAAACCGCGACTAGAACCCTCGACGTTTGGTTGTCCTAAGGGTTGCTGGGTGTTTGTAGTGGCGGCTTTAGTCGCCACAATGACTTGTTTCTGGACTTTTCAAACACTCTCTTGGGAAAGTTGGGGATTGTTGCCAAATTGATTAGCTTGCATCATCCCCGATCGTCAAGGCAATTTTCCCCAGGGTAGAGCCTTGTTCCAAGAGGCGATGGGCGGCGGCGGCTGCCGCGAGGGGGAAGGTGTGGCTGAGCTTAATTTTGAGTTGGCCGTGATCGATAAGACGAGCGCATTGTTTCAGAATGTTTGCCTGATCTTGCTGGGCGGTGACTAGGTTTTGCAGCATGGGGGTGAGCATAAGTTCCAAGCTGAGGCGCAAATTACGATCGCGGGCGACTTTCCAATTCGTCTGGGCGTCGGGGGCCAAAATGGTGACGATATCCCCGTAAACCCGCACCGCCGGAAAGGTTTGCTCTAGGACAGGACCGCCGATCGTATCAAAGGCGAGATCGACCCCTTCCCCCTGGGTCCAGTCAAGCACCGCCTTCACAAAATCCGTTTGCCGGTAAAAGATGGGGAACGCCGCTCCCAGGTGCCGGACAAACTCAGCCTTGGTTGGCGTGCTGATGGTCGTGGCTACCTGGGCACCTTGCAGGTGGGCTAATTGCACGGCCACATGACCGACGCCCCCCGCGCCCGCATGAATTAGCACGGATTGCCCCGCCTGTAGCCGCCCGCGATCGTATAGGGCCTCCCAGGCCGTAATCAGCACCAGGGGCGCGGCAGCCGCTTCCGCAAAGGTCAGGGACTTGGGCTTTGGGGCAACAAACCGTTCATCCACGACGGCCACTTCTGCATAGTTGCCGGGATGTCCCCCGAGGCCAGCCTGACAGAAATAGACCGCATCCCCTACCTGAAAACGTTCAACGCCAGGCCCCACCGCTTCGACAATGCCGGCCCCATCGCAGCCCAGGATCGCGGGCATCTGATCGGGGTAAAAGGTGCCCCGGCTACGCAACTTGGTATCGATCGGGTTGACACCCGCAGCCTTGAGCCTGACCCGCAGGTCACGATCGTGGCGAATTTGGGGTTCCGGTACCTCCTGAAGCTGGAGTACCTCTGGCCCACCGGGGGCAGTCATGACCACCGCTTTCATTAGCCCTGACCTCTAAGCAGCGTACTTCGCGTACCTACTATAGCGGTAATCGCTATCCCCACGATCGGTCTTGCCCATAGGCTGCCCCAGTTAGCGACAGGGGGTGACTTGTGTCAGCAGGGTTGCAATTTGGTCAATGCCACTGACGAGGGCTGTTCCGTCCTGGCTGGGGTGATTGGCCAGCACACTAAAGGCCACCGTGCCATACCCCGTGCCGTCAATATAGCCAGAGAGTGCCCGTACCCCCCGCAGTGTTCCGGTCTTGGCGTGGACCCGCCCCCGTGCCGGAGCCGACTGCATCCGATTGCGCAAGGTCCCACTCACCCCAGCAACGGGCAGGGTTTCCCGGAAGAGTTTGGCATCCGGGGTGCTGGTCATTGCCTTGAGGGTTTGGACTAGGGCGGTGGGGGTTGCCAAGTTCTGCCGCGAGAGTCCTGAGCCGTCTACCTGCACAAAACTGGCGGGATTCACCCCCAGATTCGCCAGGGCGTCCCGCGCGATCGCCCGGCCACCGATCTGCTTGAAGAGGCTATCGGCAGTGGCATTATCGCTCCAGCGGTTGATTTCGGCGATCGTGGTGGGGAAGGAGGCCGATCGCGCCTTGACCGCCGGGTTATAAATCTGCAACGCGGCTGCCGTCGTAAAGAGCTTCGTATTTGACGCGGGAATTAGGTAGGTATCGGCATTATGGCTGTAAAGGGGTTGGCTACTGGTCAACGGTTCCACTAACACGCCCCAGGTCCCGCCCGCATAACGGGGACTCTTGATCACCGCTTCAAGCTGGCTGACCAATTGGGGCGGACAAACATTCCCCGCGAGCGTGGAACTAGGGGCTGCCTGTTCCGGGGGGGGAACCGGGATGGGAATACTTTGGCTAGGGGGCGGTCCTGTCAGGGGC
>NZ_JBRCAD010000102.1:0-27437 GCF_053493415.1 Trichothermofontia sp.
CTAAAGAGCCGGAAATGTACTATGCCACCTATCCCTCGGCGTTCCAGCAACAACGGTATGCGCTGCAAGGCGGTCTGGCGACGTTGTTTGTGACGGCTCTGGTGCTGTTCTCTTTTGGGATTCACTAAAGGTTTTCGCTGATTTGACTGCTCCTGATTGGTTTCTCCCTATTTCGGTTTTTGGAATTGAGGCTTGAGCGCTCTGGCTGTTTCAGTCAGGGCTTTTTTGTTGGCATGGTCGGTCTTGTTACGACTGGCAGCAGGATGGGGATGGAAGCTGGCTGCCTAAACTAGGTGCAGGTCGAGAGTGCGATCGAGGAGGTTGCGGGTTGGGCGACGAAGGTCTATCAGGCGGGGGATGGGGCAGCGAGAAGTTTTGAGCAGGCGATCGCCAAAATCGAACCAGTAGCGAATGCGGGGATGGGACGTTCACAAAGACAAAGTTTTTTGCGCGATCGTCTGGGAAATTGATCCCTATTATTGGTAGGGGCGGGTTACTCTTAAATCTTCATCGAAGACTAAAAATCCTGATAAACCCGCCCAATTCCAAGGGGACAGGTTCAATGAAATTGTCATTTCCCCATAGACCGTTAACGGCAATCTGCCCCCACAACCGCCTTATCTTCGTGTCTTTGTGCTTTTGTGTTGAAAAAACTGCACAACCCTGAATTTTCATCGTTCAGACTCCATTTAGGGGTCATCCAGTGTTCCCGACACTCAATGCTGAGTCGTGATGCTGAGTCGTGATGTTGAGTCGTGATGCTGAGTCGTGATGCTGAGTCATTACGATTCAGTCATCAATATTGTTTAAAATTTATGACGGTTACTTGAATCAATTGAGGTACTTGGGTGGCAAGTCAACAGACAAACCAGAATTCTCAACCTCAGGGTGCTTTGGTGGAACTGGAACAGGTCAGCAAAACCTTCCAGGAAGGGGATTTGCAGCGAACGGTTTTAAACCAGGTGACCCTGCGTGTCTCACCGGGGGAGTTTGTCGTCCTATTGGGCCACAGCGGCAGTGGCAAGAGTACGTTGTTAAACCTGGTCAGCGGCATTGATCAGCCCTCGCAAGGCACCATCCGGATTAACGGTCAGGCGATTACGGCATTAAACGAACGATCGCGCACCCTGCTACGGCGAGACCAGATTGGCTTTGTCTTCCAGTTTTTTAACCTGATTCCCACCCTGACGGTATTGGAGAATATCACCCTACCGCAGGAACTGGCAGGCCGATCGCCAAAAGAAGCACAGGCATCGGCCCTCAAGCTCTTAGAACGGGTGGAACTGGCCGATCGCCGCCATACCTTTCCTGACAAGCTATCGGGAGGACAACAACAGCGGGTGGCGATCGCCCGTGCGTTAGCCCACGATCCGCAACTGGTCCTGGCAGATGAACCGACGGGGAATCTGGATGAGGAAACTGGGGAGAAGGTCCTGCAATTGCTGCTGGATTTGACGCGCACAATGCACAAAACCCTGATCATGGCGACCCATAACCCGGACATTGCCAGACAGGCCGATCGGGTACTGCGGGTCCATGATGGCCATCTCATCCCCGTCACCATCCATCCCGAAACCCTGATTGAAATAGCAGCCTGAAGCCATGATTCAACCCTTACCCAATGGCGCGATCGCCTCAAACCGGCCCCTCTGGCGACTGGCATGGCAACGATTGCAACTGCGACCTCTCCCCTATCTCCTTTGCATTCTGGGGATTGCCTTGGGGGTAGCGATGATGGTTGCTATCGATCTGGCGAATGGATCTGCTCAGCGGGCCTTTGCCCTGTCTACAGACGCGATTACCGGCAAAGCCACCCATCGAATTGAGGCGATCGCGCCCGCTGGCATTGATGAAACGATTTATGCTCGCCTCAAACGTCAGTTTGGCCAGGTGGATGCGGCTCCGATCGTCGAGGGGTATGTCAAGGTTCCAGAATTAGGCAACCAACCCTGCCGCCTGGTGGGGGTGGATTTATTTGCCGAGTCCCCCTTTCGCAACTATTTCACCGACGCGGGCAGCAGTGGTAATGGGTTTGTGCAGTTTCTTACAGAACCCAACACGATCGTCCTGTTAAAAGATACCGCCGATCGCAATGGGCTGGCATTGGGAGCAACCCTCCATCTTGATGTGGCGGGACAGATGAAAACGGCTGTGCTGGTCGGTACGGTTGCCACAACTGATCAGTTGAATCGCCGTGCCCTGAGTAATTTTTTGTTTGCTGATATCGCCACTGCTCAGGAAATCTTGGGTCAGGTGGGACGGCTCAGTCACATCGATTTGATCGTGCATCAACCGCAGGATTTAGAAGCGATTATCCAGACCTTACCCACGGATCTACAGGTCGAAACCGCAGAGGCCCAAAAGAATGCCGTGCAGCAGATGACTGCGGCTTTTGAGTTAAATCTGACAGCCTTGAGTTTGCTGGCGCTGGTCGTGGGTATGTTTCTGGTTTACAACACCGTCACCTTCAGTGTGGTGCAGCGTCGTCCGTTGTTTGGCATTCTGCGTTGCATCGGTGTAACCCAAGGACAACTTTTGACCCTGATTTTGTCAGAAGCAGCCATTTTTAGTGTGATTGGTTCTGGGATAGGCATTGTTCTGGGTATCGGGCTGGGCCGTAGCATTGTCGGTTTGATTACCCAGACCATTAATGATTTTTATTTCATCGTAAATGTACAGCAGGTAACGTTGTCGAAGTGGACGATCGCAAAAGGCTGGGTGGTCGGTATTATCTCAGCACTGATGGCTGCCGCCATACCCGCGATCGAAGCGATGCAGACCTCTCCCACCCTCACGCTCCAGCGATCGACCTTAGAAAGTAAGGTAGCGGCGTTACTCCCCAAACTGGTGCTGGTTTGGATGGCGATGACCCTGGTAGGAATTGCGCTGCTGCGCTGGCAGTCGGGTGGGCTGGTTGCTGCCTTTGCCGGATTGTTTGCGGTGCTGCTGGGGGCGGCCTTGCTAACCCCACCCCTGGTCAGCCTGCTGATGCGGGGGGTGGCGATGGTGGGACAACCGATGGTGGGCGTATTTGGCAAACTGGCCCCCCGGAATATCTTGCGATCGCTGAGTCGGACTTCAGTCGCGATCGCCGCTCTGATGGTATCGGTTTCCGTGATTGTAGGCGTTTCCATCATGGTCGGTTCCTTTCGGGGAACCGTGGTGCAATGGCTCGATCAAACCCTTCAGGCCGATATCTATGTCTCACCCCCCAGTACCACCGCGAATCGGGTGTTAGGCAAAGTCGATCCGGCGATCGTGGCGCAACTCAAAACCTTTGCTGGCGTTGCCAAAGTGGTGACCTACAATGATGCCGATGTGCAGGTGGTGGATTACAACAAACCGGTGAAGCTGATTGCTGCGGATGGCGATGTCTCCCAGGGGAAACGGCCCTATGCCTGGATTCGCCCCGATCTGGGCAAAGATCCCTGGGTAGCCCTCAATGCTGGCCAGGGCGCGATCATTTCCGAAGCCCTGATCCTGCGGGAGAACCTGTCTGCACCACCGGAAACCATTACGCTGCGAACGCCAGCAGGCAATCAGACCTTTCCCGTCCTAGCGGTTTTCTATGATTACTCCTCCGATCGCGGCACCATCATTTTGGATAACGATGTCTACCAGCAATTCTGGCACGACGCGAGTGTGGCCTCTCTGGGACTGTTTACCCAACCCGATGTCGATGTGGAAGCCGTGGTAGCGGCAATCAAGACTCAGTTCAATGATCAACAAAGTTTGGCTGTGCAGTCCAACGTTAGCCTGCGTCAGGGGTCATTAGAAATCTTCGATCGCACCTTTGCTATTACCAATGCCCTCCGTCTTCTGGCGGTAGTGGTGGCCTTCATCGGCGTTCTCAGTACGTTGATGAGTCTGCAATTGGAGCGGACACGCGAAATTGGCATTCTGCGGGCCACGGGAATGACCCCCCGCCAGTTAGGCTTCCTCACTCTCCTGGAAACCGGGCTGATGGGGGCAATGGCGGGTCTGTTGGCCCTACCCTTGGGCTATGTTCTGGCTTGGATTTTGATTTACGTGATTAATGTGCGATCGTTCGGCTGGACGCTGCAAATGGCCCTGGCCGCTAAGTACTTCTGGCAGGCTTGGCTGGTGGCGGTGGTGGCGGCGTTACTGGCCGGGATCTATCCAGCCGTGCGCTTGGGACGCATGAATATTGCAGCGGCAGTACGGGAGGAGTAGGGCTTATGCAACGATGGCTAATTCTATTCATCACCCTGATGCTGTTCTGGGCACAACCCGCCTGGGCAACGCATACCCAACTCACCTGGGTGGACGCCCCGCCCCATGCTGCTCAATTTCGTAAAGCGCTAAAGCCTCAGGATTGGCATTTCCCCCAAGATTTTGGTCCCCACCCGGAGTACCAGACCGAGTGGTGGTATTACACGGGCAATCTGGAAACGGAAGCAGGCCGCCCCTTTGGCTACCAACTCACCTTCTTTCGGCAAGCCCTGACGCCTACGCCGGCAACAACAGATTCCCAATGGCGCAGCCACCAAATCTATTCAGCCCATTTTACGGTAAGCGATATTCAAGACCGTCACTTCTATCCCTATGAGCGATTCAGCCGGGGCAATTTGGCGTTGGCCGGGGCAAGCGGTACACCCTATCAGGTGTGGCTACAAGATTGGTCGGCAACGGCGGTAGGAGCGGGGCAGGTGCGACTGCAAGCAAAGGCAGAAAATGTGGCGCTGGACCTGCTCGTGCAACAAACCCTGCCCCCCATCCTCCAGGGCGATCTCGGTCTCAGCCAGAAGGGGATGGAACCGGGCAATGCCTCCTATTACTACTCCCTGGTGCAGCAACCCACAACCGGGACGATCGTCCTCAATGGCAAATCCTACGCCGTCCAAGGGCTGACCTGGAAGGATCACGAATACTCCACCAGTGCCCTGACCCCGGGGACGATCGGCTGGGATTGGTTTTCCCTGCAATTCGACAATGGCTCTGCCCTGATGCTCTATCTGTTGCGACGGGAGGATGGCACGTTGGCGTCAACCTCCGCAGGCACCTTTATGGCACCGGATGGCAGCACTCAACCCCTCAGTTTTCAAGATTGGACGGTGACGACTCTGGATACCTGGAAAAGTCCCAGGAGTCAGGCTGTGTATCCCGCTCAATGGCGGATCGAAATTCCTAAGTTGGATCTCAGTCTCCAGGGCAAATCGTTACTGGCGAACCAGGAATTGCACACCGCCACCGCGACCTACTGGGAAGGAGCCGTGGCTTTTCATGGCAATATGGCGCATCAGCCTTTACAGGGCAAAGGCTATGTGGAGTTGACCGGCTACGCTACTCGCCTGGATAACCTGTTGTCTGAGCGCACACCGAATGGTTGATCATATCGCTACCTGTAAGCAAGGCTAACGAGGGAATTTGACGAGTTCTTTTGCAATAGGGATCTGTTTGCTATGACATCTAACTGGACCACTGTTGCTGAATCCAATTTCCCCTGGGAGCGGGAGGCGCTGGCGTTCATCCGTCGCCAATTTCCGGCCCATGAACCTTGGTTGCCACCAGGCTTGTACCGCCTTTGATCAATGAAATGAGGCTCCATCTTGAACAATCACGGTGATTTGTTCAGTTGCTTGCCAGTGCGCTTTGGCGCGTTCGGCTTGCCAGTGCATCAAAGTCAAATCGCGATCACGGTTGAAGCCTCCCACCACCCTGCCGTAGTCAAACTGCTGCCCACGTTTGACATAGCTGTAGGTCAAGGGACTCGTTTGCTCAAACCCACTTTCATCTAGATACAGCACCCGCACCAATCCTTCTGTTGCCCACTGCTTGAGCAGCTTCCAGTCGGCGCGTTTATACCTCACAGTTGGAGACGGGTGTAACTCCGCTCTTCCCGCAACCATTGCTCGACGGCGTTGGCATCTGCCTCTTGTCAACGCCGTTGTCGTCCTGGGTGGTGTTGCTCCCACAGCCCATAGATTGCCACGGTTTGCCACTGGCGAAGGGCACGTCGCACAGTATGTTTATGCAGGTGTAAATGTTGAGCAATTTGCCCCACCCGCCACCCAGCACTGTTGAGGCGCACAGCCATTGCCCGTTGACGAGTTCGACGCGGTACTGCGGTGGTTAACTCAGTTCTCGTAGGGTGATGTCTTCCTCAACGATTAACTCGACTTGCAAGGGAGCAGGCATCTTGAATGGTAAGAAGGGATGATGTCCTCACTATTTTATTAAGTTTCTATGGCAACCTACTTATAAAGCAATCACTCATATAAAGCAATCACTCAGCCCTTACTCCAACCGCTCCCAGAACTCCTGTTCTGCCGCCGCCTGTTCTGCCCGTTGCACATAGCGCTTAAACGCCTGCACCGACTTGTGCCGCGTCAACGTCATCGCCTTAAAACTATCCATCCCCTTGAGCAACAACGTCGTCGCAAACGTATGGCGAAACCGGTGCGCATGGACATCAATCCCCGTTGCCTCCCGTAACCGATCCATCACCTCGCGAATCCCCCAATAGGTCAACCGCTGCCCCAAACTGCGCCGTGAATACGAAACAAACAACGGACTCGTAGCCTCGACGACCTCCCCCTGCTTCCGTCGCCACTCCAAATACACTTCAATATCCGTCCGTGCCCACGCCAGGAGCGGCACAAACCCCTTGCTATCCGCCTTATCCTGCCGTACATGCAACCGCAACCCATCGTAATTCCCCACATCAAGCAGCGACACCGACTGTGCCCGCAACCCATGCAACAACACCGACACCAACGCCCGATCGCGCAGCGTCTCCACCGGAGAATCGCGCAGCGCCCACCGTCCCGCCAGCACCGCTGCATAAATCTGCGCCACCTCCTCCTCACTGAGATCATTCGCCTCCGGAGCCAACACCGGCGGCAACTCCAACGCCAAGGTGGGATTCCCTGCAACCCGCCCCATCTGCCCCAACCACTTATAGAACGCCTTCAACGTCCCCAACCGTCGCCTAACCGTCGTCGCCGCTTTCCCCTTTGCTAACAAGTCATCACGATACTGCCGCACGATTCCCGGCGTGACCGTTTCCCATTCCCCGCCGTACCACTGTTGGAAATCCTGCAAATCCTTCTCATACTCCCGCCGAGTCCGCGGCGCGATCGCCCGTGCCGCCAAAAACTCCGCCACCCAGCCCACCGGCTCGACTTCATCCGACTGCTTGAGCACCCCCACCGGGAGCAACACGGGCTTCGGTATCGGTCGTTGCATTGCGTTCCTCCTCATGCTGAATTAGGCACGATCGCCCTTCCCAGCAAACCCCACCCCCCGATGCCAGGGAGTTTCTCGCTATCAGCCTAATTCATATCGCAGCAAACTAACAGTTTGTTGGGATTAACAACTTTTAGACTAATCCGTTACGTTGGGAGGAATCTTGATGCCTGAGAGGGTGGTGACGTTGCCGGTGGGGTTAGAGCGATCGCTGCAATTAGTCGAAGCGGAACCGGAATAGTTATGCATCCCAGGGGTGTTTGCGGTCCTAGAGAGCGGGCTTCCCAACTTAGCCCTGTCGCAGCAGTTGCAGGTGGCGGGGGTGGTGTTTGAGCGCTTGGCAGGGGTGATTCAGCAACGGTGTTGGGCACGGTTAGGGGAGTTGCAAGCCAGTTTGCAGCAATTGCACGATGAGGTGAATGAGGCTGGACCAGTTATGCCGCCGGGATTTCCAGAGCTGAAGTTACCGTTGGTGGCGGTGTGGATTGGGGTGTTGTTGGGCGGATTTAATCTGGAGCAACGGGCTGATTTCTACGATGCGGCGACGGTGTGGGTGTCGCCCCTGGTGCCGCGATCACCGAGTAACCTGTCGGGGCGGGTTTTGTCGATAAATTAGTGAGCAAACAGCTAATCTTGATAAACCCGCCCTTCTGCAACGTTCGTAGTGCTGGCTTTAGCCTGCAACGACTAAAGTCGTTACTACTAACGTTGCCCAACTTTATGTTTGATGTACTAGTCCTGGGCAATCTCCTGCGATCGCGGCTTACTGGGCTTGAAAGCGATCGAGTAGTTCGGCCCGCGATAGTTGTAACAACAGGGGGGTATAGTCTTCGGGCGGTAATGCAAGGATTGCTGGGACGATCGCCTGCAATTGGGCATCTAGTTCACCAAAGCGTGCCCGCAGCAAATTTTCCACAACCTGTCGCTGTCCTTGCTGTACGCCCCGATTTTCGGTGGCTTGTTCCCATTCCAGAAAGGCTTGTGAGAGTGCCATAGTTAAGCGTTGCTCCTCGCTATCAATAATCTCTGGGGGGTCGGTGTCGATCGTAATCTTCCACGTCGAGAGTAGCCTTAGTGCCATCGCCCGCTCTGGATCAGTTGGCGGTAGAGCAATCACCTCTGCGATCGCTTGTTCCTGGGTCTGGCCTTTACCCAGCAATCGCAACCAGAGCGTCTCGCGGGTGACGGGTAACTGACTAATACTGACTAATATCGATCATGGCGGTTCGCAGCAGGCTTGGCAAGTGGTAAACCCCAGTGGGCCAATCGGGTTGCGCGATCGCCCCCAGTCCGGTGAGTTGGGGTTGGGTAATGGCACTGGCGAGAATCCACAGTTGCGGCAGATCGGTAGTGACTTGAGTGATGCCGAGTGGGCCGTACTAGCGCCACTCTTGCCGTAACCGAAAGGGTTTGGCCATCCCCGCACTGAGGAAATAGGAGAGAGAAAAGAGAATAGAGATCCATCCTCGCTCACTTCTCACTCCTCACTTCTCACTCCTCAGTTTGCGATTTTCTATGTGCAACGCAGTGGCTGCCAATGGGAAATGTTGCCCCATGACTGGCCCCATCGCTAAAAGCTTCTGAAGTTGCAGTCGCCACTAGGAATCCCGGAAGACAGCCAAGTACGGAGCATAAGAAAATGCTCGATTGCGCTTTTGTCCAGTGATTTCTTGCAGCAGACCTATATCGATAAGATCCTTGATTAAAGTGTTTGCATTAGGATATGACAGATTGGTAATTGCCTCAGCATGTTCTACAGTAAAAATCGGTCTGAAATAAAGGCTCTCAAGCAAGGCGATCGCATTACCTGACCTACGTCCCATCGCATTAAGTACTAATTGGCGATGTTCCTCTTTCAAGTTGACGATTTTACGGGCAGTAGCAGCAGCTTCTTGAGCGACTTCGTAAACGCCACGCAAAAAGAATTTAAGCCAACCTTCCCAGTTACCACTGTCTCGAACAGCCTGAAGGCGGTCGTAATATTCGCTGCGGTACTTCTTGAAATAGTAAGAAATGTAAAGCAACGGGCGTTGTAGTATATTTTGCTCACATAGCAGAAAGGTAATTAATAATCGTCCTGTTCTTCCATTGCCATCGAGAAAAGGATGAATAGTTTCAAATTGGGCGTGAGCTAATCCAACCTTGATTAAGGTAGGCATAGGTTGTGGGCTATGCAAAAATTTTTCCAAATTATCGAGAGCTTGGAGCATTTCATGGGGTGGCGGAGGAACATAGCTTGCTTCAGCCAGGGAACATCCTCCTGCACCAATCCAATTCTGGCTTCGGCGAAACTCTCCTGGATTGCGCTCAGCACCTCGCACTCCTTTCATTAACTCTTGGTGAATTTCTCGAATTAATCGCAAAGATACAGGTAATTCTTTGAGTCGCTCAAGACCATAATTAATCGCAGAGATGTAGTTAACAACCTCTGCCACATCTTGAGGATTATCTGGTTGTAAAGCCTGAGATTCAAATTCTAGAACATCGATCAAAGATGCTTGTGTACCTTCAATTTGGCTTGACAAAACTGCTTCTTTACGAACGTACATGAATACAAATAAGTCTGGGTTTGGGAGCGCATCCGTTGCTCCGTCTAAGCGACCCAAAGCACGATCTGCTTGCGATAGCAAATTCCACATTTCCTGATCCATAATAATCTCAGGCACAGGCGGGAGTGGATTAGGTATAAAGGCTCTGTAGCCCTCTATCTGTTTTACATACTGTCCTGCTCTAGAAGCCCCAAGCATTGTTATTGGTTCCGATAATACTGAATAGATCGCGACTCTATATTATCAAAAACTCCCCCTTTTCGTTAATAAGTTCGCTTTCGCGGAATGTCTTACGCTATATCTAGCGCCTTGCAAGGCAACCAACACTAGGTTGGTGCAGACGGAACAGAGGTTGTCGGCGAGAGTTCAAGGTTGTCTGCCGCCGCACAACTTCACCTTTAGCCTGTCTACGTTCCAGTGGGTGGGATGTCGTTGCAAGGTTATTCGGTTGGTGTTTAATATCAAATCAGTTTGACGTAGTTGAGTAATGAGAACATTGTGGTTAATCGATGTCTGATAAAAATAATCGCAATTCTCGACCCCAAGTAATTGCGGCTTTATTAGGCTTGATTGGCACAGTAGGTGTTGCTGTGATTGGAAATTGGGATAAATTCTTGCCATCAAAGCCATCCCAGCCTTCTTCAACCTCAACTGTCACTCAACAAAGTCCATCTCCTCTTCCTCCGTCATCCGACACATCCCAACCCTTTAAATCATCTCTCAGCACTCCTGAGCCAAGGCATTTACCTCCACCTCCCTCTGTGCAGCGCGATAGCAATGTTTCAAAAACAGGGATGGCCATTGTTTTTGATCCTCCATCAAACGTGAGAAAATCTCCAAACGGAGAAATATTATGTGCAGTCCGAGAGCGAATAACGATTGATATCTATGGCTCAATTGGGTCTTGGTACTACACTGACATCTGTGGTATAATAGGCGTAATAGATTCTAGCCAAATCACATTTCAATCGAGATAATCGTTATATTGCAAGCGCTAAAAAATCATGAAACAGTTCAAAATTGTGATTGAGAAGCATCCAGATGGATATGTTGCTTACCCGATCGGTGTTGTAGGTGCAATTGTTGGACAGGGAGATACTTACGAAGAAGCCTTGTCAGATGTCAAATCTGCGATCGCTTGCTACGTTGAAGTTTTTGGCAAGGAAATGTTAGAAGACACTTCTTCAGTGGAGGTTTTCATTGCTGAAGCAGGAGTTGCCGTTTAATGCCGAAGTTTCCAGTAGACGCGCCAAAGAACCGGGTTATCAAAGCGTTTGAGGCATTAGGATTTGAAATTGTTCGTGATCGAGAGCATATCGTGATGCGCTGAGAGAACGAGGACGGAACAGAAACACCGCTCGTGATGCCGAGTCAGTCGAAGATTAAGAGCGGAACGCTAAGAGCAATTTGTACGCAGGTTGGTGTTTCTAGAGAAGAGTTTTTGGAGGCTTACAATCAAGGCTAATTCGTAGAAAATAGACTAACAACACCGTGGAGCGGACGGTATTAAAGATCTTGCACTTCGTTTCAGCGTTATCTGCCGCCGCTCACTTTAGCCGCTATGCCGCATCTGCCCATCGATACCGCTGCAATCGTACCAAATCCACCCCTTGAAGACTGTCGAGAGAGTCCCGTTTACTTTAGGGTGCATGAATTAATTAAGCAGGCATAAAGATTAGAGCATTTTCGCATCAGGGAAATAATAATGAATATGCTCAGCGTTGAGGAAGTCTCAAGAATGCGAGCGCAATTCAAGCGGTGGCTGCCAAAGATAAGGATCAATAAGTTGTGGGTGATTGGAGTGGTCACTGCTCCAGTCCTTATCGGGATGATGTGGTGGCTGTGGTTACTCCCTGATCGTAGGCTTCAGGACGGCGATCGCCTAGCCTCCCCGGAGAGAACGGCCCTTACTGACCCACACCGTGAAAGCCTCAACAGCGGCGTGAGGATGATTCTGATGGTTGCCGGTGGAGCCTTCCTGTTGCTCAGTTTGCGCAGGGCCAACAGGAATCCAGAAACAGCCGACCTCATCAATGCTGACCTCAACGGTGTCGATCTCATCAATGCCGACCTCAACGGTGCCGATCTCAGTGGAGCACTCCTCAATAGTGCGGACCTGATCAATGCCGACCTCAAGGGTGCAGAACTCTGCGGTGCGGACCTGATCAATGCCAACCTGAGTGGTGCTAACCTCAGCGATGCCAACCTCAGCGGTGCGGATCTGATCAATGCCGACCTGAGTGGTGCCAACTTGAGTGGTGCCAACCTCAGATATGCCAACCTGAGCGGTGCCAACCTCAGATACGCTAATCTCAGCGGTGCCAACCTCAAACATGCCAATCTCAGCGATGCCGACCTCAACTGTACCTTACTCACCGATGCCAACCTTAGCAATGCCAATCTCAGCGGTGCCTTGCTATTTTTTGTAAACTCACGCGAAGTTCAGAATCTTGAACCGCTTCAACTAAAGGGGAAACCTTCGCCTTATTTATGCAATGTGGCTCTGCCTTCCTACGCCCAACAACGAAAATTGAATCCTAACCGCGACTGCGATCGCCTTCCCCAACTTTTGAGCGATCGCTACAATATTTCCCTGGAAGAGGCTCAAGGGATAGTCAATGAAGCTCGACAACACCGATGGGACTGACCCACACTGGTGTAATCGGCCTAATTTATTCAAGAATCGTCCTGCTTGCCTGGTTCGCTGTACCTCTTGAGCCCACGCCTCACCACGACCAAGGTGAGGCGATCAGTGGTGCCAGACTCCCCCACGCTCGTGGTCAATGGCAATAGTTTCCAGGCTACGGGGGATATCGTCTGGACTGGCTCCCCAACCCGTGGGTTAACTCGCTACTGACCAGCCGCAAGCGACAATCCCACTGCTCCCCAAGGTTTGAGGTTTAGATTGGCGATAGTGGCGAAACCCAAGCATTCACAATTGCACCCTATGTAGCCCCTGATCCCGCGATCACCGCAACTCAGGCAACGGCCCTAGTCTTGTTGCTGTCGGCGATCGCCCTGCATCAAGCAGCCTATGGCATGACGTTAGTGAGTATGTTTAGCCTTGGCTTAGCAATGGTGCTGATCGGTCTGGGTCTGCTGGTGATTTACGCACGGCAATGGCGCGATCGTTTGCCCCCCAGCCCCCGCTTGGGCCTGTTCCAACACTATTTACCCGTGGCTAGCGCGGCTCAACGAAGCCATCGGTTGGGGCAGTTTCACGGCCCCGATCCCAAGGAATCGAGGTGCCCATGCAAGTTTCGTAACACCGCTAACCGACTGGGCGGGGATCAAGACTGGAGGGCGGCTCGATGCGAATACAATCTTGGAGGAGGTAATTGAGAGTGAGGCGCAGATCATCCCGGCCATTGAAGCTGTCAAAGCGATGGATCACCTGACCGCGATCGATCAGGAGCAGGGTGGGTAAATTCCGGAGACGATAGGTAGTGGCCAGTCTGAAATTCTCATCGGCATTGACCGAAACCAGTTTGACCTGCCCTATCCACTGGGCCTGTAAATCCTGTAGCGACGGCTCCACGAGCCGACATAACCCGCACCACGGTGCCCAAAAATTGACCAAAACCGGAATTGGTGATTCCAAAACCTCGTGTTTAAACTTTTTATCGTTAACCGATAGCACAACGTTCCCCACGTTCTAAAGGTTTGGTTTGGGATCATCCTACCAGGCAACGTTCCCCGTGGCACGGATCAGGAGGGGATGTGCCCACCAAAGTCCCAGGACAAAGGCTAATATCCCCAGGTAGGCAGGCTTGAGAAACTCCTGCCAGATAAGGGTTTGCCGCCCCTGGAGGATCGCTAAAAACGGGACGATCGATGTTCGTTCCCTGACTTTCACAAAGGCATCTCCATACCGGGCCAGCAGGCGGCGATCGCCATGCCAGACGCCAAACAGGTGGTGCAGGATCAACCCCGCCGAGGTAACCAACATAAAGGTCGTGCCTAACCACAGACTGTGGGCAATACACCAGATCACCTGCCCCACCATCTGGGGGTGACGGGTAATGCGAATGATGCCAGTTTCGTAGAGATGCACCTGGGGTTTCTGAATGGCGGCAATTTCCAGCAGGTTAAAGGTGGCGGGATAGAGAAACAGAAAGGAGATTGCCGAGAGGCCCCACACCAGGGTTTGAATGCCAGGGGTCCCCTGTAACTGCCAGAGTTGCGCCCCATCGTAGCGGTGATTAATGAAGTAGATAATCAACGCCGTCGCTAGGGGCAGGCTCACTAGGGCAAAGATCACCCGATACAGCCGTGGTCCAATCCAGGCTTCCGCCCACGGTCGTAGGGCCGCTAGCCCACTGTGGGCTGTGGCAAAGGTGAGCAAGAGGGCCAGCATAATGCCGTGGCTGGGGGTCAGCCAGGTGAAGGAAGTCAGCATGAAGACAGCAGCCTGCGCCTATTTCCCCTCCTGGTCAGGGGCGTTAACCTTGGGAATGATGTTGGGACGCTCTCGGTCTTCCCAACCAGGGGGGCGTTTCGAGTTATACCAGGCGATCGAACCGATCGTAACAGCGGCAATAAAACCAACCACATAGACAAGGGTGAAGGCGAGTGGGAAATGGGGACCGGCAGCCGTCACAGCGATGACCTCGGCCACTGGGTGGATGATCATGGGTTTACCCCTCCAGGCAGCAACAGAACCATGAACTCACTATGCGATAAAACGAGGGGCCACGATCGCCTTAGTTGCAAATCCTAACATCAGGTGAGCACCTAGTGAAGGGCACCTCGAAAAAGACAAATTTTGCGCTCACAAGCAACGTAATCTCGTCGGTTGGGGCGGTTGAACTGCCTTGATCCCACATGAATCGAGGTGCCCTGAATAATAGGATCGCCGTCTCGGCTTGACTGAACAGGGAACTTCACCAACTCAGGGAGAAGCGGTATCCTGAATTCTGAAAAATTGGTTCTGCTGAGCATCAAAGGCCAGGAATTCAAATGGAGTAAGGGCGGAGGGGGGGGTGCTAAGGTCAACTGACCAACCGGCATAGCGATAGCGAGACCCTAAGCGTTGGTTGAGGTCTGGGCGTCGCAACCCACTTTTCCCAACCGTCACAATAACCAACTGGTTCATCGCTTGGCTACGGACAGCATCAACAACCACGATCGCATCGGCTGGGCGGCCTTGATTAGGTAAAAGCGCAAAGCCACTCACAATGCTCTGGTCTACATCGGCTGAAATTTTCGCTGGGGTAACCCCTTCAATTTGACCGATCGCCGTTGGTGTCATGGCTAGTTTTGAGCGAAAATCGGTATAGTTATCGACATGAAAGATACCAGGTTTTAGAATAGAGAAGCGACGAATGGGTCTGCTGATATCTTTGAGATATCTAAGGCTATTGGGATCATGAAAAATGGTATTGAGACAGGTATCATTCTCTAGATAGGAAATTAGTTGAAAACATGCTTTGCCTTGTAACAAGCGATATTTGTGATAATGAATATCTGGATAGATCTTAAGATTATAGTGAACAAAGGCATACCCCAGTAGTAGATACGGGAAGACGAATAGAGCCAACCGGGGACACTGGTGTGGGAATAGGCTAGCTGAGCGGAGGGAGCGATGGGGATGGGTGATCACCACTAGCGCCAGACCAAGGAGGGCGATCGTGAGATAGTTAGCATGGAAAATATAGCGCAAATCTAAAGAAGAATCGGGATAAATATGGGCACGGCGCAGGCTAGTAAATCCCGCATCAATCATCGAACCGGCACCGATCATAATCCAGGGCACAAGAAAGCGACGATCACATGGCTTGAGGACAAAGCAGTAGCCAATGGTCATGAAAAATAGACCACAGAGGAACAACCCGATCGCCCCGGCTAGCGTATAGTCACTCGTAAAGGGATTGCCCAAAAACTCCAACGAAAAGCGCAATCGTGGCAGTAATATTAGTCCTATATTTTCTTGGGTTTTTATTGGCAAATGATAATCAGTAAAGAAATTAAAATAAGCGATTGCTAGACATATTATATAAACAATAATTGGCTTTATTTTATTACCTCCTAAACAGCATATACTGACTAGATTAACAACACTGATAATAATTCCACCAGAGAAAGAAAATAGGGCGATCGTAGCGCAACCGGCCATCACCAACGCCTTGGTTAGATTGTGCCACCTTAAGGTAAATACAAGGGCAGATAGGATCAAGCAGAAACCTGGGATCAGGCGATGTAGTGTAATGCCCCAAAGCCAACGATAGTAGGAAGACAGGCTGAAAATCATTGCGCTCATGCAGAATAGCGTCACCAGGGATAGCCAGGGATAGCCAGGATACTGGCGGTTTGCTGTTTGGCCAACTAGGGCTGACAATGCGATGACGATCGCAACCCCAAATGCCCAGGTAAAGTAAAGTTGAAACTGAATGTTCCAATACCCAAATAAGTGAAATAAGGCGAGGAAGAAGACCGTGGGAATTAGCTTACGACTCTCGTTATATTGGCGAACCAAGTCACCTGCCTTGAGATCTCCCAAGCGACCCTTGAGAATTTCTTTAAATGGTGTATCAAATTCATCCTGAAAGGGAATATCTACCCCATTGTTCGCAATAATCAACAGCATGACGATTGCTGGTGTTAAAATTAGTCCCCACCGCAATCCGCCCCATCGCGTCGCCAGTAATCGCAACTTCCAAGATCCAGCCAGTTGGGGGTGAAACATAGATTTAGGGGGAGGCAGGAGCCAAGGTGGGAGGGGTTAAGGCCTGGGGGGATAGCGCTAGGCGAAAAAAATGGTTTTGACTGGCATCAAAGGCAAAAAACTGTAGCTGATTGTGGGATCGGGATGGCGGAGTGACTTCAACGGCCCAACCTCCATAGCGATAGTAATCGCCAAATTGCCGTGACAAGTCTGGGCGCGGCAGGCCACAATAGCCAATCGCCACGATCGTCAGTTGTTGTCTTGTCGCACTGCGGACCGGATCAACCACGACGATCGCATCCGCAGGACGCAGGTTGATAGGTAGGAGCGCTGAGCCAGTAATTCGCCATTTATTTCCCGCAAGCGGCTGTATGGTATCGACCTGTCCAAAAGCCATTGGTGCAATCATTGTGTTTGTCTGAAAGGATTTATAACTGTTCAGTTTGAGGATACCTGGTCGTAGGATAGCTAAGCGACGAAGCCGATCTAGTTTTTCTAAAAACTGCGGAGTTGTTGGATTTGGGAAAATGCTCTTTAGACAGCTAATATCTTCCAAATAGGGATTGAGTTGTAAGCAGGCTTTACCATATAAAAGCCTGTATTTATGTTGATGAATTTCAGGATAAATCTTAAGATTGTATCGAATAAACTGTAAACTAATCGATAAATAAATCAAGACAATTATAAAGATAGAATTTATTCTGATTATTTTAAATTGATTGATCTTGAAGGTGATATCAAAAAACAAACGATGTCCTAAATGAGTTATCAATACCAACATGATGCCTAGAACCGCGATCGCTAGATAGTTAGCGTGAAGAATATAACGAATATCTAATGCAGAAACAATTTCTTCACCGGAGCGGAAATAGGCGGTTAGGGCAGCACATAGAATGGCATACCCCCCGATCGCGATCCAGGGAATCAAGGCTTGACGATAAGTATGAATGCTTTGACTGTCAAGGATCTGGGAGAATTGCTGATGTCTCTCCCCCCACACTAAACCGAATAAAAATACAATTAAAAGCACTAATCCAATGATAAATGCTTCGTGATGGCGTCCGGAAAAAGGATTTCCCAGAAATTCTATAATAAAAGTAAAATCTCCTACTAGCTGGGAAGAATCGAAATTATAAATTGGTTCAGGATTGCGTACTTTATAATCATAAAAAAAATTAAAAAGACCTATGAAAATAATAGATAAATAGATGAGTATATGCGTGATTCTAATATTTCTGAAGGTTAACAGCATAGCTAGATTAATGAGACTGATAATAATACCTCCAGAAAAGGAAAATAGGGCGATCGTGGCACAGCCAGCTAGAGCTAACGATTTGGTAATATTGCGCCAATTCAAGGTAGCGACTACGGCAGAGAGGACAATACAAAAATCTGGGATGAGTCGATGCAAAGTAATTCCCCATAGCCAGCGATAGTATGAGGTAAAGCTGAACATTAATGCACTCATTGATATCAAAACAAGAAGTGATAACCAGCGATAGTTAGGATAACTTCGTTGTGCAGTACGTTCAACTAATAAACACAATAGAAGAATATTGAGAACGCCCAGAAACCAGGTAAAATACAATTGAAACTTAATGTTCCAATGGCCGAAGATACGGAAGAACAAAATAAATAAAACGTTGGAAATGAGTTTGCGACTGTCATTGAATTGTCGTGTCATCTCAGCCGAGGTTAATTGATCGGCATACTCTAACGTCAAAACCCGGAAAGGATTGGAGAACTCGTCATAATAGGGAACATTTACCCCATTGTTGCGAATAATCAATAGCATCCCGATCGCTGGTAGCAGGATCAGGCTAAGCCGCACCCAAACGTATCCGTAATGCTGCCATAGGGCTTGCCACTTGATGGCCGTGAGTCTCCGTTTGAGCATATTGCAGCCTTAGGTACGACGATGAATTGCGTGGGTCATAAAATCATGGGCCATTTTGGTATTAGCAAAGATCATCCGGGCTTCCTGGAGCAAATCATTGAAAACGATCGCATTACCCGGTGCATAGCGGGGGCTGAAGTGGGTCATGATCAACAAATGGACCTGGGCAGCTAGGGCCACTTGGGCTGCCATTGTTGAGGTTGAGTGCAACCGTTGATAGGCTAACTCCGCATCCTGGTGGGCAAAGGTAGCTTCATGAACTAAGACATCAGCATCCTCAGCCAAGGCGACTGCTTGCTCGCAATAGATCGTATCGGTACAGTAAACAAATTTGCGGCCTATTTCAGTCGGTCCACAAAAATCCTGGCCCCGTAACTGTTGCCCATCGGCCAGAGTCACGGTCTCGCCACGCTTCAACTGGCCATAGATCGGTCCTGGCGGAATCTGCATTGCCTGCGCCTTGGCCAAATCAAAGCGACCAGGACGATCCTTCTCCGCGACTCGGTAGCCAAAGGCCGGCACCCGATGGGTCAAGGGGGCACAGGTCACCACAAAGTCATCGTCTTCATAAATGATCCCTGGTTCAACGGGATGGATCGTTACGGGAAACGACAATCGGGTTTGGGAATAGCGTTCACAGGCCCGTAAGTAGTCTTTGAGCGGTGGGGGACCGTACAGATCGATCGTCGTCGGATTGCCCGCCAGACCATAGCTGGCCAGTAGCCCCATTAACCCGAAGAGATGATCGCCGTGCATGTGGGTGATAAAGATCCGGCGGATCTGGCTGATCTTGAGATCGCTACGCAGAATCTGGTGTTGGGTCCCTTCCCCGCAGTCAAATAACCAGACCTCAGCCCGCTGCGGCAACCGGAGGCCAATACTCGACACATTACGGCTGCGGGTGGGCACCCCAGAACTTGTCCCTAGGAATGTAATTTGCAAGGTTATCTAACTTCCTATCGAATACCCAGCGATCGCACGCTTAACCTTGTCCTATGGTGCCATAGTGCCATACCACTTCGCTGCTTCTGCTTAATGGGTGCGGGTCACGGTTGCAGGGCTAACTCCATCGACGAGGTGCAACTGAATGAAATCCACGATCGCCCCCACTCCGGTCTGGGTCTTCAGATTGGTAAAGACAAAGGGCTTGTCACCCCGCATGGTTTTCGCGTCGCGCTCCATGACGCTGAGATCAGCCCCAACGAGGGGAGCTAGGTCGGTTTTGTTGATCACCAATAGGTCAGACTTGGTGATGCCCGGTCCCCCCTTGCGGGGAATTTTGTCCCCTGCGGCCACATCAATCACATATAGGGTTAGGTCCACCAATTCCGGGCTAAAGGTCGCCGCCAGATTATCACCACCACTTTCAACAAACAGCAGATCGAGGTCAGGAAAGCGTTGCTCTAGTTGCGCGATCGCCACCAGGTTAATGGAGGCGTCTTCCCGAATGGCCGTATGGGGACAGCCCCCTGTCTCCACCCCAACGATGCGATCGGCGGCCAGGGCCTGACTGCGCACGAGGAAATTGGCATCTTCCTGGGTATAGATATCATTGGTCACCACCGCAAGTTGGTATTGTTGACGCAGGGTTTTACACAGGACATCCACGAGGGCGGTTTTCCCTGACCCAACTGGACCCGCAACTCCAATTCGTAAGGCTGTCATCGTAGGCTGGCCATCGGCAATCGTTCTGTTCCCCATTTTACTGGCGATAGTGACTTGCCCAAGGGGAATGATTGAAGCACCTGGCCTCCCTTCCCTAGGTCCTAGGCTCAGGAGACACCCTTTGAACGTGGGATAGCCGTCTCGGCTGTCACCCAGGCAGGCACAATGCCTACCCCACAATGGTTTTTCATTCGCGTAGCGTCTCCGCAGGAGAATCGACTGAGGCTACCGGCATGGCCCGATCGTCGCAATCGGCATGGTCATTTCTTTAGGAAAACTTCTAGGCGATTCGTGCGTTAGGGTATCCCAGGCTATGCTACCTAGTTTGATCAAGCCGCTATAAAACCATCAAGGTGACAACGGTTCCAATTGATGACGTACCTTGTCGCCGCCCGATCGTCCCGTCCCGTTAAGACATAAGTCGAGATGCTATGCCCTCCCAACGACGCTTTCGGTTATTTCCCCAATGGTTACACGCTCGCAATGCTCGCCCGTTGGGAACGATCGGGGCACAGTCCCCGCAAGTCGTGTCCTTAAATACAGCCAACCCAACGACAGAGGCAACGGCGACAGAAGAGGAGGCAGAGGATGAAACCTATTTCGATTATTTTTATGACGAGCCAGGTAGCATTCCTGGCACACTCAGCATCGAAGCAGATGCCCCACCCCCGACGATCGTCCTGATAGACTATGGCCCAGACAAGGCAACGCGCCATGTTCTTCAAACGCCGGAGGAATGCCTTCCCTATCTGGAAACAGCATCCGTTTCCTGGGTGGATGTGCAGGGATTAGGGAGTGAAGAGATTCTACGCCGCTTGGGAACAGTTTTCAACTTGCATCCCCTCATGCTTGAAGATATTGTCAATGTACCACAAAGACCAAAAATTGAGGACTATAAAGACCAGCTTTTGATTATCTCACGCATGGTTTTGCCGAAGGAAAATCCGGAGGATGACTTTGCCATCGAACAAGTGAGCTTTGTTCTAGGTCGGCACTATTTGTTAACGGTCCAGGAAGAATCTAAGCATGATTCCTTTGGACCAGTCCGCGATCGTATCCGTACCGGTAAGGGTAGTATTCGTCACCAGGGGCCAGACTATTTAGCCTATGCCTTGTTAGATGCGATCGTGGATGGGTTTTTTCCAATTTTAGAAGATTATGGTGAACAGTTGGAAGAACTAGAAGATGAGGTGGTTATGAATCCCACACGCCAGACCTTGGAAAAGATTCATCTTATCAAGCGGGAACTACTCGCGATTCGTCGAGCGATTTGGCCCCAGCGAGACTCGATGAATACCCTGATTCGCGATGGTAGCGCCTATTTTGATCCAGAGATTCGGATCTATTTAGTAGACTGCTATGATCACATTGTGCAAATTATCGATATGTTAGAAACCTATCGGGAAATTGCGTCTAGCTTAATGGATATTTATCTTTCTTCAGTTAGCAATAAAATGAATGAGATCATGAAAGTGTTGACGATCATTTCAACGATCTTCATTCCCCTAACCTTTATCGCTGGGGTTTATGGCATGAATTTCAATACAGACACTTCACCTTGGAATATGCCTGAACTTAATTTTTATTGGGGATATTCCCTATGTATGATGGCGATGTTAGCCATTGCTATTTCCCTCATTTTTACCTTTAGACGCATGCGATGGTTTGAGGATACATCCATGAGTACCGATAGGAATAAGTAAAACGTAATCGATAAAAAAGGCTGTATACTTTTCAAGGCAACTAGCTCTAGGTATTGATATGATTTATGGGAAATCTGTTCTGCTGGCCACACTCTTGACGATCGCGACGGCTTGGACTCATGCAAGTTGTGCGATCGCTGCTCCCCTTAACCTCGCCCAGGGGGAAGCCGAGACGATCGTGGATGCTGGCGATATTCAAATTAACTACCTGCCGGTTGCGGATGCCACCTTTGAGGCGGTATACACCATCCTCAAGGACACCCAAACCATTGCAGAAATTGCCGATGCTGTCAATAGTTACCTCGCCTTGCCAACGGATATCCCCGTCAACTTTATGGAATGTGGTGAAGCCAATGCCTTTTATGATCCGGAGAATCAAGAAATCTCCATGTGCTATGAGCTAATCCAAGCCTATGTAGACATCTTTACGGATGAAGAGACCTCGGATGAAGACTATGTAAACGAAGTGATTAATGCCACCGTCTTTACCTTCTTTCATGAATTGGGTCATGCCCTAGTGGATATTTTGGAATTACCCATTACGGGGAAGGAAGAGGATGTAGTAGATGAATTTGCCGCAATTATGCTTCTGCAAAGTGGCGATGCCGGCGTCGCGGCCACGCTCGCCGGGGTCGTGCAGTTCTCAGTGGATGCAGAACAAGAGACAGAACTGGAAAACCTAACCTTTTGGGGCGAACATTCCTTAAGTAGCCAGCGATTCTATAACATCGCTTGTTTCGTTTATGGGAGTGATCCGGATACCTTCAGTGATTTCGTCGCTGACGACTTTTTGCCAGCGGAACGGGCACAACTCTGCGAAGATGAGTATGCCCAGAAGGTCAGAAGCTGGGATATTCTATTAGGCCCCTACTACCAGTAATAAGGCAAGCACGATGGTTATGGCGATCGCGCACCACCTGATCGAAGTAGACACCAACCCTGGCATCAGTATTTATAACCTGACCCCGCAAATCGAGGCGCTCTTGGCCGCATCGGCCATTCAGCACGGACACATTCTTGTCTTCTCCCGTCATACCACGACGGCCCTCACGATCAACGAATACGAGGAGCGGCTGTTGGCCGATCTCAAAGCCCACCTGCTGCAATTAGCCCCGCCCGATCGGCCCTATCGCCATAACGACCTGCATTTGCGGGCCAATATCCCCCCCGATGAACCCATGAATGCCCACTCCCACCTCATGGCGATGATGCTCAGTACCAGTGAGATCATCCCCGTGCGCGATCGCCAGCTTGCCCTCGGTACCTACCAATCCATCCTGTTCTTGGATTTGGATGGTCCCCGTCGCCGCACTGTATCTTGCCAGATCTGGGGTGAATAGGTCTTAAGAGGGTTAGCCGGCGGCGGGATAGGGCGGTGGGATAGATCATGGACCAAGACCGCCGCGACAGCTATCCCACGTTCCAGGTGTGGTCACCTAAAACGGAGCTGGGTATTCTGCGTTTGACCTCCTCACCACCAGGTTAGACACAGCGATGCCCAAACCGATAGAAACGGTAACTGTCGGCTTGGTCCATGCTCACGCTATACCTGCTAGGCTGTGAGACGTAAAGCCGTCCTAGCAGGACGGGGTTTCAGACCCAAATTTTTTTGATGAGCCAACCTATGTTGTGGTCTCTTTTGCCCTTAGCCTTCCGGTTTGAATCCCCCGGACCAATCCTGGTGGAACTGGGACCGTTAACCGTGCGCTGGTATGGGCTGCTCATTGCGACGGCAGTCCTGATGGGCGTGACCCTCTCCCAGTGGTTAGCCAAACAGCGCCGAGTGGACCCGGAAGCGATCGCGGATCTGGCCGTTTGGCTTGTGGTGGGGGCCATTCCGGCGGCGCGCCTCTACTATGTGTTATTCCAGTGGCAAGCATATGCGGCGGATCCGCTGCAAGCCTTGGCGATTTGGAAAGGGGGGATCGCCATTCATGGGGCAATTTTGGGGGGAACGATCGCGACGATCCTGTTTTGCCGTCTCCGCAAACTCTCCTTCTGGCAGATCGCTGACTTGATTGCGCCGTCCTTGATTTTGGGACAGGCGATCGGGCGGTGGGGCAATTTTTTCAACTCGGAAGCCTTCGGTCGCCCAACAGACTTACCCTGGAAGCTGTATATCCCGATCGATCACCGTCCGCTGGCCTATCGCAGTTTTGAGTATTTTCATCCCACGTTTTTGTACGAGTCGCTGTGGAACCTGGGGGTCTTGGGGCTACTGCTGGGCCTCTTCCTGTGGGACTCGCGCCAACCACAGCCACGCTGCAAACCGGGCACTCTCTTTTCGCTCTATTGGCTAACCTACAGTTTAGGTCGGCTTTGGATCGAGGGCTTGCGGACCGATAGCCTCATGTTAGGGCCGCTGCGCATTGCTCAAGTGGTGAGCCTCTTAGGGATGACCCTAGGGGGACTGGGCCTCTGGTGGCTCTATGGTCGGCAACGATCGCTGCCCGATACGATCGCCGACTCGGACTGGTCCCACAATCAACTACCTCCCCAGCGTGAACCCCATTGAGGATAGGAGTCACAAGCACCAGCCCCCCCTCTATAATGCCTTAGAACGGGGGTATCGTAAGATTCGCCGTGATCTGCTGGGGGGGTCCTTAGCCCTACTTGGCTTGATTCTGGGGGGAACGCTGGGTTATCGGATCATTGAGGGTTGGCGCTGGCTAGATGCCTTGTACATGACCGTCATCACCCTAGCCACAGTGGGCTTTGGCGAGACCTATCCCCTCAGTGATCAGGGGCGCATCTTTACGATCGCCCTCATTCTGGCTGGCATCGTCTGCATTACCTACATCGCCAACCGCTTTACAGAGGCGATCATTCAAGGCTATTTTCAGCACGGAATCCGTCAGCGACGCCAACGGCGATTTATGGAACAGCTATCGAATCACTATATTGTGTGTGGTTTTGGCCGGACTGGGCGGCAAGTCGCGCTCGAGTTTGCGGCGGAGGGGATTCCGTTTGTGGTGATGGATGCGGACCCAGTTTCGATCGATCTGGCCCAACAACGGGGCTATTTTGCCATCCAGGGGGATGCCACCCTAGACGCCTCCCTATTCCAATTAGGGATTGACCGGGCCATTTGTCTGGTGACCGCCCTCCCCACGGACGCGGAAAATCTCTATACGGTGCTTTCGGCCAAAACCCTGAATCCCCACATTCGCACGATCGCGCGCGCCAATACGGAGGAAGGCATCCAAAAGCTCCAGCGGGGGGGAGCCGATGCGGTGATTTCGCCCTATGTGACGGGGGGACGGCGGATGGCGGCAGCCGCTTTGCGGCCCCAAGTGATGGATTTTGTCGATGGGATTCTCACGGGCAGCGATCGCACCTACTACGTGGAGGAATATCTCCTCGAACCCAGTACCTGCAACTGTTTGGGCCAAAGCCTGCGGGAGGCCCGTCTGCGATCGCAATCGGGGGTCTTGGTGCTAGCGATTCGGCGACGGGATGGCACGTTGATTGCAGGACCCACGGCAGAGACGATCCTGGAGGCCGGGGATCTGCTGATTTGTATGGGCACGGCGGAACAACTGCGTAGCCTGAATCAATTGCTCTCGCCCTTGCGGCCCGATCGCTTCCGGCCTCCCCGGCAACCCTAAGGGCGAGACTCCCCCTGCCTTGTCAGGTCAGGATGGCCGGTTGGTTGGGCCAATGGCGACCTCTGGAATGAAATCAGCGTGTCCCGTCCCGGTGCCAGTGCGAACACCTTGATGGGTTGACAAAAACTCGAACCGCCCTCTCCCCAACCCCTCTCCCAGAGCGGGCGAGGGGCTTTTGAAGCCGGTTTTGGGATGGCAGTCCCTTCGCCCCTAGTGGGAGAAGGGATTTAGGGATGAGGGAAAAAGATTTGTCAGTCAACCAGGCGGACACCTTGCGCCATTGCCCCCAGGCGTTGGTAATCGCCATCTCCTGGGGGTGTAGTCCCTGCGCCCGATCGGCTCCCGTTGTTACAATGATTTACATTATTGCTACTGGGTTAAGCGCATGAAAACCGAGGCGGGTGTACAGTCCAAGACACAGGTTCACAGTTCGGTGGGCGATCGCCCCCTGACCAACGCCCCCCACAACTTGACGATCGTCACCGTCGAGAGTGAAACCATCGCCGAAGCCGAGGCGCCATTGATCCCCGACGATGCTGATCCGGCCACCCTGGCAAAGGATTTGCGCTACGACCCGATCGCGATCACCCGCTACTACGATCGGCGTCCCCTGCAAGCCATCGGGCGACTCCTGGGCATTTTTGCCCCCCTTGTGTGGTTTTTCCTGGGTTTGTGGTGGGATCGCCGTCGGGGCAAGCTTCATCTGCATCAACACCGACGAGCGATTCAATTACGGGAAACTCTGACCCGTCTGGGACCCGCCTTTATTAAGGTAGGCCAAGCCCTATCGACGCGCCCCGACCTCGTGCCACCGTTATATTTAGAAGAACTGGCCCAACTGCAAGATCAATTGCCGCCTTTCCCCAACGAAGTTGCCTATCGCTTTATTGAGGAAGAGTTGGGGGGAAAACCCCTGGATATCTATGCCAAACTCACGCCTGAGCCGGTCTCAGCCGCGTCCCTAGGGCAAGTCTATAAAGGCCAATTGCATACCGGAGAAATTGTTGCCGTTAAGGTGCAACGACCTGGGTTAGCCGAAGGAATTACCCTGGATCTTTATATCTTGCGACGATTGGCCAGTTGGGGGCAGAAGCGTCTGAACTTGCGCAGTAATCTCGTTGCCATCATGGACGAGTTTGGCGCTCGCATTTTTGAGGAAATGGACTATGCCCACGAAGGGCGCAACGCCGAACGCTTTGCGAAGCTCTACGGACACCTACCAGGCATTTATGTTCCCCGCATCTATTGGCAATATACCCGCCGCCGGGTGCTAACAATGGAGTGGATTGCTGGCACCAAGTTAACCAAATTAGAGGAACTCAGCCAGCAAGGCATTAATGCGACTGAACTTATTGAAGTGGGCGTTCAGTGTTCCCTACGACAATTATTAGAACACGGCTTTTTCCACGCTGATCCCCACCCTGGCAACCTCATGGCAATGCCCAATGGCAAATTGGCTTATCTTGACTTTGGCATGATGTCGGAGGTGAAACCCTATCAACGGTATGGCTTGATTGAAGCCGTAGTTCACATGGTGAATCGGGATTTTGAACGGTTAGTGGAAGACTATGTGAAACTGGAATTTCTTGACCCGGAAACCGACCTCCGCCCGATCGTTCCGGCCCTGGCTAATGTCTTTAGTGATGCCTTAGGTGCTAGCGTTGCGGATTTGAACTTTAAGAGCATTACCGATCAACTATCGGAATTGATGTACGAGTATCCCTTTAAGGTGCCTGCCTACTATGCGTTGATTATCCGATCGCTGGTTACCCTGGAAGGCATTGCGATCAATGTTGATCCGAATTTTAAGGTCTTGAGTAAAGCCTATCCCTACATTGCCAAACGTTTACTCACCGATCCCGCGCCGGAATTACGGGCTTCTTTACGCGATTTACTCTTTCGTGATGACGGTTTCCGGTGGAATCGGTTAGAAAATCTTTTACGCAATGCCCGTGGCAGCACCGACTATGATTTTGACCAAGCTTTTGATCAGGCGATCGAGTTTCTCTTTTCCGAACGGGGATCGCTGATTCGTCACCGCATTACCGAGGAATTGGTGCAGCAATTAGACGCCTTCTCGGTGAAAACCGTGCAAACGATCGCCCAACAATGGTTTGGTCGCCCCGCCCCCCGCCACAACGG
>NZ_JBRCAD010000103.1:0-12575 GCF_053493415.1 Trichothermofontia sp.
GAGCAGCCGCAGGCGGCACCACCGGGGATGGGGGCGCCGAGGGGGCGATCGTCGGTACAGGTGTTGCGGTTGGAGTTGCCACCGGGTTAGGAGTGACTTCTGGCAATGCTGGCGCCGGTTTCGCCTCCGGCAATGGGGACCTTTCAGGGCGGGGAACAGGCGTAGCAGGCACCCCTGGCGGGGGCGGAGGTGAGGCCACCGGGCTGGGTTCAACAACAGGCGGTGCGGCGACTGGCGAAGGGGCCGTTGGTGGCGTGGGCCGCGTGCTCGGGGGGGACGCCACTGGCGACGGGGTTGGTTTAGCCACCGGCTGAGCCTGCACGGGCGGGGTTGGTTTAGCGGCTGGTGAGGTCGATGGTCGGGCCGGGGTGGTGACGGTTTGCTTGACAATTCCCTGGGCCGCCGTGGCCGACAATTCGCCCCGCATTAACCGCGAGAGGGGATCTTTGCCGCCCGGTTCGTACTGAATGAGGCGGGCCGGATTATTAAAAGCGTTGAGGACCAGCTCGCCACGATTGTTCAGAAACTCCAGCTTAATCCAGTTATCACCCCGCTTGAACCCTTTAAGGTAGACGGGTTGCCAGTCTTCTAACACAAAACTTTCGCCATTGATCGTGCAGCGAATCCGCCAATCACTACTCTCATCCTCAGCCGCCGCCAGATGCAGGGGCGCATTGGCAAGGTAGAAATCCAGCAAAATGGGTTCCGCCCCATAGCGCCCTTGGGGACGGCTATAGGTCAACAGGGGCAACTTGGGATCGGGGTGATTGGTGGCCGTCGGTGTCAGGACATGGAACGTCACCTGGGCATAGGCCCCATCGTTCTTAAAACTTTCGTGCCAAGGACGGGCGGCAAAGGCCCGCAGGGTATGGGTACCTGGTTCCAAATCCTTAAAGACTAGAGGCTGATCCAGATCGTAGACCGCCTGATAAGGCTGATTATCAAGAATGACATGCAAATGGGGACCCAACCCCAAGGTCTCATCTTGGAAAATCGGCAAATCCCGAACTTGAAAGCGCACACTGGCCGTTGTAGAGGTCAACACCTCATCCGGGCGGGGACTCACGATCGCCACCTGGGGCTGGTAGACATCCAAGGACTGGCGTAGGGTTTGAATCGCGGCGGGCGGCGCGACTTCCGATAGGCGTCCCCCTAACTTCACTGGACTTGGCTGGCTGGCCACCGGTAAACTCACTGGCGTCGCCTGCTGACAGCCCACCAGGCCAATGCTTAGAACCAGGATGATAGCCAGTAGATTGGTTAAGAGGCGTCGAGCGGCGATCCCAGCCCAGATATCCTTCATCACCGAGCGATACTCCCGCACTGAATCGTGAACCAATGGCAAGCGTGATGACCAGTACTAGACCTGACACCTGACCAAAGGGTTTGCCCCCGTCATCATACTATTTTTCTGTTCGCCAAAGTTTGACTGGCGCTTTAATAGGCCCCCCGGCCAAATAAGATTATCCGACAGGTTTCCAGCAAAATATCCAGATCCAGGTTGAGGGACCAGTTATCGATGTAGTAAAGATCCAGGCGCACGGCATCATCAAAGGTATCGATATCCGATCGCCCAGATACCTGCCACAGCCCGGTAATACCCGGTAACACCTGGTGGCGGGTGTGGTGCCAGGGGGCAAACCGCTGGACATCGCGCAGGGGCAGGGGGCGGGGCCCCACCAAGCTCATCTCCCCCCGCAGGACATTAACCAGTTGGGGTAGCTCGTCAATACTGGTGTGGCGCAGCCAACGCCCGATCGCCGTAATGCGCGGATCATGCTTGATTTTGAACATAACCCCATCCTGGCTTTCATTGTGGCGCTCCAGTTGGCTCTGGAGGTGGGGGGCATCTACGATCATGGTGCGAAACTTCCACATCTGGAAGACCTTGCCGTGTAACCCCATCCGCTCCTGCCGGAAGAGGATGGGTCCGGACGAGGTGAGTTTAATCGCGATCGCAACACCCACCAGCAGCGGCGACAGGAGGATAAGACCCAGCAACGCCCCCACAAAGTCAATACATCGCTTGAGCTGATAGTCCAACCCACTGAAAAGGGGAGCTTCCACCTTCAACGTGGGCAAACCCGCCAAGACCTCTGGTTCGCCGCGTCGATGCAGCATATTGAGGCTAGAGGGGAGAAACCGCAAATTAATCCCAGCCCGCCGTAATTGCCAGTATAGAGAGGAGGCTAAATCCACTTCCGACCAGCCAACTGACCTGCGCTCGGAAAAATCGGCCAGGACCTCCTGCGCCTGGGTTGCCAAAATAGCCTGGACTGTGGCGGCAGTATGGATCTGATCCGGGGCCGCAGTGCCGACCACCCGATAATGGGCACGGCGCTGGAGAGCCTGGGTTAACTGTTCGAGGCGATCGCGTGGCGCCAGCAAAAACACCGCTACGGGATCGCCTTGCTCAGCTTGCCGTAGCCCCAGGGTGGTAAGCAGGCGTAACCCCACTACCAGAACAACGCTGGCAAACCAGGCGCTAAAAAACAGGGATCGCGGGGGATCAATCAACGGGTCATAAAAGTAGGACACCACCAGGGACGCGAGGTATACATAACTCACCAGGCGACCCGCCTTCAGGTAATTTTTCCATTGCCCTGTTGTGCTGTATAACCCATTCCCCCCCAGGACCAGCAGCACAGTCGCAGCAAACACCCAAAATAAACTAGGTAGGCCCAACCACACCCACCAGACCAATTGGGCCGGAATCGGGGAATAAAACTGGTTAAGGTGGGCAGCAAGCCGCCAAGCCAGGGCCAAGGCGATCGCATCACTCAGAAGCAGGGCCAGACCGTGCAGCCATCGCTGCCGCTGTAAGGGCGAGAGCGACCAGTGTTGGGAGGCACGAATATCAGGAATCCAAGGCACAGGGGTTAGCGGCGATACGCGGCTGGTGTCGCTACACGAACGGTGATCGAACATGGGGTTAGTGTGTCCGCACGCACTGCGGTCAGTATTCCCTGATCGCCCCCCTAAACCTGACAGCGGGCAGAAACTTTTTGCCATGCTGGCGTTTTTAGCGAATCTTGAGAACTGCTTTTTACCCTTGTCTTGTCGGCAATTCAGGTATCTTTGTGTTCCCGCCTATTAGATTTCATCCAGTTTGGCCCCCTTCCCAGGGATCAAGCCGCGTCGTCCCTCTAACATCGAGAATTGTAAAAAACGGTGCAAGTGTTGAATACAGTCGTAATCCCCCAAAAGTTCCACTTGGGCCAGCGCCTCTGGAAAAGATAGGCCCGATCGATACAACAGGCGAAAAGCTTTTTTCAAGGCTTGGAACGGTTGGCCACTGGCCTCTGTGGTCAAGCCCGATCGCTTCAAGCCCACCAGGTTCAGCGAACGTACCCGTGCCGGATGCCCCTCCACCAGGACATAGGGAGGCACATCCCGATCGATCCGACTCATGGCTCCCACCATTGCCAAACGACCAATCTGAACAAATTGGTGAATCCCCACCATGCCCCCAATCACCGCCTGGGATTCAATCACCACATGGCCGCCAACGGATACGGCATTGGCAATCACCACCCGATCGCCGACCACACAATCGTGGGCAATGTGCACATAGGCCATGATTAAATTTTGATCCCCAATCCGGGTGGCTTCCCCAGCTTGATTGGCCCGGTTAATCGTCACAAACTCGCGAATCCGGTTGTCGTTACCGATGCGTACCTGGCTGGGTTCGCCCGTATATTTCAGGTCTTGGGAATCGAGGCCGATCGCGGCACCCACAAAAATATGGTTGCGATCGCCAATCACCGTATCGCCATCAATCACCACGTGGGGGTCAACAACCGTCTCGGCCCCAATTTTCACCTGGGGGCCAATGACGGCATAGGCTCCCACCCGCGCCGTTGGGTGTAGCTCGGCACCAGGATGGATCACGGCGGTGGGATGGATGGCTGGCATGTTTGGGGGGGTCAACTTACGTCTCCGCGTTTATCCCTACTGGGCTACCAGCGAAAACATCATTTCGCCATCAGCCGCGAGTTGCCCTTCCACCTCTGCCTTACCGTAAATCTTGCAAAACCGCCGATGCTTGACCGCCAGTAGCTCCACGGTCATGAGCAATTGATCCCCAGGAACCACGGGACGCCGGAACCGGGCCTTGTCAATACCGGCAAAGACAAATAACCCCCCGCCCATCTCTGGCATTTGCACCGCGATAATCCCGCCGACTTGGGCGATCGCCTCCAAAATCAACACACCAGGCATCACGGGTTGGCCGGGGAAGTGGCCCTGGAAGTGGGGTTCATTTACCGACACATTTTTAATACCCACCGCCCGTTTGCCAGGGACATAGTCAATAATGCGATCCACCAGGGCAAAGGGATAGCGATGGGGCAGGAGGGCTTGAATTTCCTCGGCGGCAAAGGTAGTCTTCACCAGCGGCGTGGCTGCCTCCAGCTCCGATCGCGGCGATAGCACCTCTGGGTCACTCAAATTCACACGGGTAGAGACGGACATGGGCCTGGGGGTAGGAACAACAAAATTGCGAATGGCCGCTAGCCGCTGCCTAAGGTGGCGTGAGGACCAGGATTCGCATTCTGAATACAGCGGGCTAGTTGGGTATGCAAACCGTGACTGCCCTTGTAGGCCACAATATGGGCCAGGGGCAGGGCACCCAGCAAGCTCAAATCTCCAACTAGATCCAACAATTTATGGCGGGCCGGTTCATTGGCAAACCGCAATGGCGGATTCACCCAACCCTCTGAGCTACAAACAAGGGCATTTTCCAGACTACCACCTTTGATCAACCCTTGGGCTTGCAAGTGCTCAATTTGATGGGCCAAACCAAAGGTCCGGGCCGGGGCCACTGCCGTGGCAAAATCCTCCTGCCGGGGGGACCAGCTATGCCACTGGTTCCCGATCGCGCTCAGGTCAAAGTCAATGCCATAACTAAAACGCGGCTCACGCGCGGGCAGGGCCGCAACAAAGGCATCGTCGCGTTGCACCCAGAGGGGTTCCGCTAGGATGAGGCACGATCGGGGTGCGGCCTGATCCACCCACCCGACGGCGGCAATCGCCCGCACCCAATCCTGGGCCGAGCCATCCATTAGGGGGACTTCCGGACCGTCAATCTCAATCTCGGCATTATCGATCCCCATCCCCGCCAGCGCCGCCAGCAAATGCTCTACCGTGCGCACACGGGCCTCCCCCCAGCACAGTTCCGTCGATAGCAGGGTGTGCTCCACCGCTGCCACCTGAGCCGGAATCCGGGGGCGATCGGGCAAATCCACCCGCACAAAGACACGCCCCCTGCCCACCGGGGCTGGCCCCACCCGTACCTGGACCGACGCGCCACTATGCAGGCCCACGCCCGTCGCCGTAAAGGCAGCAGCCAGGGTATGTTGGGTGGCAGCTAGGATCGGACGCTGGGGCACTGGAGCAGAAGGGAGTTGGCCAGTCGGGGGCAGGGGGGCTGCTGTCATAATCGGCCTTAGAAGCGCTCACCAATGCCAAAGTGAACCCGACTATCGCCTTCGTTATTCAAGCCGTAGTCGATCCGAATTGCCCCCAGCGGCGACTGGATGCGCACACCCGCACCATAGCCTAGGCCCCAACCCGGTTTGCCGCGAATACCCGCCGGATCGCCGGGGACATCATCCCCCGTGCCCAGATCACTCGCAAAGTCCACAAACAGAGCACCACCGAGGATGGAAAACAGCGGGAAGCGGTATTCCGCACTCGCTTGGGCAAAAGAACGGCCACTGCCAACTTCGCCCTCATCGTAGCCTCGCACGGAGTTCAGCCCCCCCAGGGAAAAGGCTTCGTAGGGGGGCAGATCACCAATCACGGTGCCGGCTTGCACGTTAAAGGCAAGGGCCTGGGGACCTTTGGTAAAGTTCACATACTGGACCGGGACATAGAAGCTGTAGCTGCCCCGCAGGCGATTGAAGAAGATGGAACCACTGCCAACGGGTACCGATTGCTCAACCCCAAATCGCAGCAGTGACCCCTGGGTAGGCCGGATGGGATCATTGCGGCGATCGTTAACCATGCCAAACTGGAGCGTCACCAAGTCATCCTTCCCGGTGCCACTGAAACTGAGATCGTTGCCCTTCTCATCCCTTGGGCTGAGATCCCCATCGGCGTCGCGGATCGTAACGTGTTGATACTGCAAGCCAGTAGACGCCGACCAGCCGTTTTGCAGGGGGCGACTAAAACTGATACCGCCACCCGTGCGCACGACGCGGGGCCGATCGCCATTGGGCAGTTCCACTTCCGGATCACCGCCGTCGAAGATCAGGGAAATCGATCGTCGCCGGAAGGCATTCACCGTGTAGGAGGTGCGATAGGGGTCACCCGCAATCCAGGGATCGGTAAAGTTGACATCAAAGAGCAACTCCCGCTGGCCCACCTGAATTTCGGCCCCTAGCTTCTGGTTATTTCCCCCCAGGTTTTGTTCCTGGTAGCTGACTGAACCAAAGACCCCACTGGCGGAACTAATCCCCGCCCCCGCCGCGATCGATCCGGTATTGCGTTCAATCACATTAACCACGACGACAACTTCCTGGGGATTGTCGCCCGGATTTAGGGACAGGCGCACGTCTTCAAAAATGCCCAACCCAAAGACCCGCCGTAGGTCATCTTCGATTTGTTGACGGTTGAATACTTGCCCGGTTTGGGTTTCAAACTCACGGGTAATGATGAAGGGGCGGGTCCGGCCTTTGATCGGGTTCCCGTCTTCATCGGTGGTTTCTCCATCCTTACTGAGAAACTGGACTTGAATGTCTGCGATCACCCCTTCAGCAACCTGAAGCGTAACGGTCCCATCGGGCGACACATCGGGGGAGTCGACAACCTGGGCCAGCACATACCCATTGTCCTGGTACCACTTGTTCAGCTCCTGGATACCGCTTTGCAGTTGGCGCAGGTTCAGCGTTTGACCATAGAGAGGTGAGAAGATGGTATCAGCCACCTCTGGGGGGAGGACCTGGGCATCAGCAATCCGCACCGCCTGCAAGACCGGGTTGGGTTCGACAAAAAAGGTAATACGGACACCCAAGGGGGTATCTTCGGGTTCAGCCCGGACCCGTGCAAAGTAGCCCGTCGCAAAAATAGCGTTGATATCGCTTTGGAGTTGCGATCGCGTCGTCGTCTGGCCAGGTTGGGTCCGAATGGCCTGGAAGACCTCATTTTGGAGAGTTGGGGTTGCGCCTTCCACTTGAACTTCCGCCACCAATACCCGTGGTTCCGTCGTTTCTGTGGTGGGAGTCGGTTGCTCAAAGGGGGGAATGACCGGGGGGGGAGCCGTGGATGGGATCTCCCCATTGGAGGGCGCTGCTGGCAGGTTGATCTGCATGTCTGGTTCGAGGGGGCGACTCGGCACGAGATCGATCGTATCGGGCGTCTCTTGCTCCGGTGTCTGGGTTCCTTCTGGCAATTCCGGCACAACCGCTGGAGGCGCTTCCAGGTCAATGATCGGGGGGGGGTCCCCAGCTTCCTGAGCCAGTAGCGGCGGGAATGGGGCCGTCGGGGCGAGCGGTTGGGGGTAGGGTTCACCAAACACCACACTGACGGGAGCCGTCGGGGCGGAGGACTCGCCATCGAAGCGGGTGGGAACAACCACCCCGATCGCAGGGGTATCTGGCGTTGGGGTCACCGCACTCAATGAACCCGACAGCCCGATCGTCGGCACAATTGTGTCGCCCCGTGCTGCCTCCGATAGGCCCAAACTAGCTGATGCGGCCAGTGTGGCCACTAAAACAGAAGATAAGCGAGTTTTCTTCACAGTATTCCAGCACTCCCGCACACCAGATCTATCCATGCACTTTGCCTTTGAAGTTGGTTGTTACTGATCCCGCTACATAATTCCGTTTCTAACCTTACCAGTAGTCTCTCCGATTTATCTGTTATCGTCTAGGACTCATCCATAAAAACCATCGGTCAAAACGAAGGATACAGCGAGTGAGTTGGCACGGTAGCCAGCAAAATGCTCAAGCGCTACCCACTGGGGCGAGTGACGCTCGCACCCGTCATTCGTCTAAAGCTAAGTACAGTTACTCATGCTGATTGTAAAGCCTTATGGCAATTTTCTGAACCGGGGGGTGAGTCCGTCGAGGGGTAGACCCATACCGTTATTCCCTTGGGGTGACGAACCGGCCAACCCAAAAGTTTCCGATCAGGCGGCAGGTCGTCGCCCCAGTACCCTGGGCAATCGCGCCTGATGATGAGGGCCATCCGGTGTGGACCATCCAGACACGGTCAGATCCGATTAGACTTGAGGGTGATGTCTTGCTAAGCCAACAAAACACGCGATCCGCCACGGGCGTCGCCAAGCTATCGGGGTATTTCCATGTTGTTGTCCCTGCGGATTGAGAACTTTGCACTGATTGATTGCCTGGAAGTGGCGTTCGGTGAGGGGTTAAATGTCCTCACGGGGGAAACGGGGGCGGGAAAGTCGATCATCCTGGACGCGATCGCGGCGATCCTAGGGGATAAGGTGACGGCCCGGATGATTCGGACAGGGGCCAGCCGCTCGCGCCTAGAGGCCAGTTTTGAGGTAACGCCCGCCCTCCAGGCCTGGTTAGCGACCCAGGCGATCGAGGCAATGGGGGATGGCACCCTCATCTGTAGCCGGGAGTTAACAGTACCCACCGGTGGGGCGACGCGAACTGCCGCGTCGGGGGTGCGTAGTCGTTCACGGGTCAATGGGGTCCTGGTCAATAAGCAACAGTTGGATACCCTGCGGGAACATCTCGTGGAAATCACGGCCCAGGGCCAAACCTTGCAACTGGGGCAACCGGCCATCCAACGCCAACTGTTGGATAGTTTCGGCGGGCCAGCCTTAAACCAACAGCGGCAACAGGTGGCCACAGCCTTTGCCCACTACCAGCAAGCCCTCCGCGCCCTGGAAGCGCGGCAACAGTCCCAACAGCAACGGCTACAACGGCTAGATTTACTTCAGTACCAGGCCCAGGAATTGGCCGCTGCCCACCTCAGTGATCCCCAGGAGTTGACTGAATTAGAACAGGAATACCAGCGTTTGAGCCACAGTGTGGAACTGAAGCAGCAAAGTTATGCGGTGTATCAGGCCCTTTACCAGAACGAGCAGGGGGGGATGGCAGCGGCGGATCTGTTGGGGCGGGCCGAGGCGATGCTCACCGAAATGCAGGCCTATGATCCGCAACTGGGCGGCATTCTGGAATTAGTCAGTAGTGCGCTCACCCAGGTAGCGGAGGCAGGACGCCAGATCAATGCCTACGGTAGTTACCTGGAAACAGACCCCGATCGCCTGCAAGGGGTGGTAGATCGTATCCAGGAACTCAAGCACATCTGTCGGAAATATGGGCCAACCCTGGACGAGGCGATCGCCTATGTCGAGCGGATTACTCAGGAACTTGGCGAACTCACCGCTGAGGGGGAGAGCTGGGAGGAATTGGCCGCCACCTGTCAGGCAAAACGCCAGCACCTGGATCAGGCGTGTGCTGCCCTGACCCATCTGCGGCAAATGGCGGCTCAACAACTGGAAGCGACCCTAGTAACGGCCTTGCAACCCCTGGCAATGGAACGGGTCCAGTTCCAGGTGGTGTTAACACCGACCCCACCAACGGCCACGGGAGCTGATCGGGTGAGCTTTCACTTTAGCCCCAATCCGGGCGAACCGCTGCAACCCCTGGCGGAAACCGCATCCGGGGGGGAGATGAGCCGATTTTTGCTGGCCCTCAAGGCGGTCCTGGTCCAAGGGACCACCCGTCTGACACCCGTCTTGGTATTTGACGAAATCGATGTGGGGGTATCCGGGCGGGTGGCCCAGGCGATCGCGCAGAAGTTGCACCAACTGGCCCAGCAGCAGCAAGTCTTGTGTGTCACCCACCAGCCGATCGTCGCGGCAATGGCGGATCATCACTTTCGGGTGGATAAACAGGTGGTAGCTAGGGCAGGACAGCCCGGTGAACCCCAAGCTGAGACAGAACGGACGATCGTTCAAGTACACCGCCTCGACCCGGCCCAGCAGCGTCAAGAGTTGGCCCAATTGGCGAGTGGGGAAGTAGAACCGGACGACCAGGGGTCGGCCACGGCCTTTGCCGAATTGCTGCTCAGCCAAGCCGCTAGCCTGCGTCAAATAGCCGCTGCCCCCGATCCCGTGCCCCCCCCCGCTGCTCCGACCCCACGGAGTGCGAAACGCCAGCCGAAGGGCAGTTCTCGCCAGCCCCCTTCTTCCCGATCGGGGCGGAAATCCGCGAGTCGCCAGCGGGCCTAAGGTTAATCATGTGAGTCCTAGGCAGCAAGAAGTAACAAAATGATAAGTCTTAAGATTGTTATCAGAGTGCGGCGATCGGTAGCAACTTTTAAGAGAATTTGAGAGGCTCATGGTCATCAGAGGCAGCAGTCATTAATCATGCTGCGCTTACTAAGCTACATCTAAACGTAAATAGAGTAGTTAATTAGACGCTTAGCTAAACGTCTAGGGTATTACGGCGATTAAAATTGCTGTTCTAGTAGCTACGAGCAACCATGTTCTGACCAGTCGCCAGGATTCGCTAAGTTTTTAGTGACGACTTTAGTCGTCAAATTACCCCATATTCGGATCTTCTAAACAGCCTCTTAGCGATCGCCTGACTTCAAATTTTACGTGTTCTATAACTACCCAAGGTGCATCACAACCATGATTACTACCACTCCCCAGCCTGATCCCTGGTTTCAATCATTTGACTTTGAACCCTATACTACTAAATTCAGCTTCAAGAATGCCCTAGCACTCGCAAAAGCCTCCCGACTTGCCTATTATACGGATGCAGCATTCGTGAACCAAGTCGCCAGGGAAAACTTTAAGTTTGACCATGTGTATATTTTTGATCGGGAACAGATTGAAGCCCTGCTGTTGGCCGATCGCGAGAAAATTATTGTGGCTTTTCGGGGCACGGATTCCCTAAAGAATTGGATGGACAATCTCGATATCGATCTCGTCGGGGGTCCCTTTGGGCGAGTACATGAAGGCTTTAGCCGTGGCCTCAGTTGGGTTTGGCGGGAGGTACAGGGGGTCATTCAGGATCTCCAGGTTCGGCAGCGGATCAGTGAAGCCAATTTCCAATCAATTTGTGAAAACGCCGTGCGGCCTCCCTCCCTATGGATTACGGGGCATAGTTTGGGTGGGGCCTTAGCAACCCTAGCCACGGCAAAATTGCGAGAGAAGGATCGACCCGTGAGTGGGTTATATACATTTGGGTCTCCACGAGTTGGCGATCGCGAGTTTGAACGTAATTTCAATACGAACCTGCTCTCGAAAACCTATCGATTTGTCAATCGGAATGATCTGGTCACCCGCATTCCCCTACGCTCCCTGTTCTATAGTCATGTCGGCCAATTAGTCTATTTTGACTATCAGGATGTTGCCCACAATGATCCCGCATTTTGGTATCGTTTCCTGGATGGAATTCGGGTTCGGATTGAAGATCTACTGGATCTGGATTTATCCACCCTCGAGAATCACGAGCTAGTGGGTTATTTACGCGCCCTGCGCAACAATCAAAATCGCCGTTGGGAAGAGTTGGATTAATTCAACCCTTAAGTCAATACCATTAACCAGCGGAGGATTTCCGTCACTTCGGTGGCCATCCGAGCATCGAGAATTCTAGCTTCCTCATGCGGATCATGGCAAACATAGGCAGCCAGGAGGGTGACACCAAAGGTACGCAAACGAGCCGGTCGCTCGCGGGTATCGAACCAGTGGCCAAAGGCCGTATAACTGAGTTCGCTACGATCGCGGATATTGCTTCTGCCAAAGCCCATTTTAGACAGGATCACGGGCGATCGTAGCCTCGGCGTTAAGTTCAGAGTCGTCAGGGCGAGATCCACATAGCGAGCAGAATCAGTCCCCAGGGCAGTAATTAACGGAGGCCAGCTATGGGGTTGGAGGCCGGGAATTTGCGCGTTGGGCGGCAGCGAGGGGTGCCAAGCCATCATCGTGAGGATACGGGTTAGATCATAGGCAGACACGGCATTTTCGCCCCGGTGTTCCTCAGCCTCAGCCCGGAGGAGAACCTGATCGCGCTGGGGATCATACAGTTCAGGCATGCGGAGGAAAGGCGGTTCGCCATATCTTCCCTGAAATCTTAAATTGGCATTACCCGTGAGGTGTTTTAACCAGGTTTCTAAAGCTGGGGGGGTCGCAAATAATTTCAAGCTATGGGCGATCGCGTTGGAGGTTGCGATCTGTTGTTGATAGCTGATCACATCAGTGGCCAACTCCTGAAACCGGTAGGCTTGGGGATGCTCGGCGTCGCGGAGCAGACAGGTGTCGATCGGCGTCTCAGGGGCCTGGGTATTGGCTTGGGCAACCAGATAAATGAGGGGAATAATTTTGGTCGCGCTCCAAAATTCAACCGGGGTGAGGGCTTGCCGTCCCCACCATTGGGTTTGCCAGGTTTGCTGCTGCCAGGTACCTATGCATAGACAGGCTTGTTGGATATCGGGATGGAGAAAGCCCAGGGCCTCATCGTTCAGGATGGGCCGTTGGCCCCGATCGGGGTAGGGATGCCACTGGCCAGGGGTGGGCAGGTCAAAAGCGGGGATGGGGGCGGCGAGGCGATCGGGATAGGCGGGCAGGTCTGGTTGATAGGGGG
>NZ_JBRCAD010000104.1:0-16598 GCF_053493415.1 Trichothermofontia sp.
AAAGCAGGGATGACAGCTAGATTGAGGGGGATTGCGATCGGGTATCGGTCTAATTAGGTGCTCAAATCAGGCGCGGGGCTGGCTCGATTCACCCCTAAGACCCAAAGTACACTAGGTTGCGCACTGGTTTGGGGAGGCCTGGGGTGTCTGTAGCGTTGTACACTAGGTCGCACAAAGGTTTGGGGAGGCCTGGGGTGTCTGTAGCGTTTTGGGAGTTTTTACGCCTCTATGCCGACGGTCCAACCCTTATCTGTGCTACCGGCTCCGAAGCCGCAATGGTTGTTGGGTCACTCTCCCCTCTTTGCCCAAGATCCGCTGCAATTTTTATGCCATTGTGAGCAAACCTATCGGGGGATGGTGCCACTGCGATTGGGGCTGTCCCAGGCGTGTCTGCTGACGAATCCCGCCTACATTGAGGCCGTCCTGCGGGAACACACAATCTTCATCAAAGATACTCCGGGTTGGCGCGCCATTCGCACATTGGTCGGGATCGGATTGCTCACCAGTGAAGGGGCGTTCTGGGCAAAACAACGACGCTTGACCCAACTGGTTTTTCACCAACAACGCATCAATACCTATAGCGGTTTAATGGTGGCTGCAACGGAAAAACTGCAACACCGTTGGCAAGCAGGCGATCGCCGAGATATCCACCAAGACATGATGCATCTAACCCTGGATATTGTGACCCGCACGCTGTTTAACCTGGAGATGGTCGGGGAGGATGCCCAGATAATAGAACGGGCACTCAGTCTGAGTATGGCTTGGTTTTCACGACAACAAAAGCAAGGATTTTCGCTACCGCCTTGGTTACCCTTTCCCTATACGCAACGCTATCTGAAGGCTGTGGCGGCCCTAGATCAGGTGATCGATCGCTTGATTCAGGAACGACGGGCCAGTGGCGATGCCCCGGAGGATTTGCTCTCCCTGCTGCTGCAAGTACGGGATGAGGATGGCAGCCAGATGAGCGATCGCCAACTGCGCGATGAACTCAAAACCCTGATCCTAGCTGGTCATGAAACGACAGCCAATACTTTGGCATGGACGTGGATGCTTTTGGCCCAGCACCCTGAGTGTGAGGCAAAGCTTTGGCAGGAATTAGATACGGTTTTACAGGGCCGATCGCCCACGTTACTTGATATTCCCAACCTTCCCTATACGCAACAGGTTTTACAAGAAGCCATGCGGTTGTATCCCCCAGTCGTTGTCCTAGCGCGATCGGCAACCCAGGATTATGCGTTGGACGGCTATCAAATTCCGAAGAATTGCATCATGCTGAGTAGCCCGTGGGCCATGCAGCGTAGCGATCGCTATTTTGCCAATCCCTTGGCGTTTCAACCAGAGCGGTGGCAAGACGGTTTAGAAAAGCAGCTACCTAAATGTGTCTATTTCCCCTTTGGGGATGGGCCGCGTATTTGTATTGGTAAAAGCTTTGCCCAAATGGAGGCGGTTTTAATTCTGGCGACTCTGGCACAACAGTATCAACTCCAGTTAGTGCCGGGGCAAACCATTACCCCTTTCCCTTCGATTACATTGCGGCCTAAACCGGGCATTCAGGTGCAACTCATCCGTCGTCAGGCAGTATCAACTTGAGTCATTACGGGCCAGATCCAGCCCGACAAACATTACATAATTTACATAATTAATCATGCGCTACCCTAGTACCCCGTCCCTTAACCTAAGATCAGAACGCTAAGGTTGATGACACTGCCTCTGACTTCGGCTTCACCTGCAATGCTGAACCCTGCCAAATCATCCGGATCTGAGGTCCAAACCTGGACGTGGCGAGGGTTTCCGATCGCCTACCAAAGCCAGGGGGAAACCGGCCCCGCCCTCGTGCTTGTCCACGGTTTTGGCGCATCCCTAGGGCACTGGCGTAAGAATTTGCCCGCGTTGGCGGCGTCCTGTCGAGTCTACGCGATCGATCTGTTGGGATTCGGCGGTTCAGCCAAACCCAAACCCCAAGGGGAGGTAAACTATACGTTTGCAACCTGGGCTGCCCAGTTGGCAGATTTCTGTCGGGAAGTCGTGGGAGATCAGGCGTTTTTTGTCGGAAATTCGATCGGCTGTGTAGCAGTCATGCAAACGGCGGTATCGGCTCCGGATCTGGTCCAGGGGGTCGTGCTGCTCAATTGTTCCTTGCGGTTATTGCACGATCGCAAGCGGGCGAATTTACCCTGGGTGCAACGCTGGGGGGCACCGCTGTTGCAACGCCTGTTTACCTCGCGCTGGTTGGGACAACTTTTTTTCCGTCAATTTGCCCGTCCGGCAACGGTGCGCAAAATTTTGCTGCAAGCCTATGGCAACACCGAGGCGGTGACCGATGAGTTGATCGAGTTGCTGATGGCTCCTGCCCAAGATCCAGGGGCAGTGGACGTGTTCCTGGCGTTTACCCGTTATTCCCAAGGTCCCTTGCCAGAGGATTTGCTGCCCATCCTGCCCTGTCCAGCCCTGATCCTGTGGGGAGCACAGGACCCGTGGGAACCGATCGCCCTGGGTCGCCAGCTTGCGGAGTTTCCGGCAGTTCAGCAATTTATCGAACTCCCAGAGGCCGGCCATTGTCCCCAGGATGAAATTCCTGAAGTCGTTAATGCCCTGATTCAGGATTGGGTATACACCCAAATCGCTCCTAACCTTTGACACACACCACTTGCTTTAAACTGGCCACCACCTCCACTAAATCCGACTGACTCGCCATAACTTCCTCGATCGGTTTATAGGCCGCCGGAATCTCATCAATCACCCCCGTATCCTTTCGGCACTCCACACCCTGGGTTTGTTGAATCAAATCATCCAGGGTAAATTCCTTTTTGGCCCGATGGCGCGACATCAAGCGTCCCGCACCGTGGGAACAGGAACAATAACTCTCCTCATTCCCCTTGCCCTTAACAATATAAGACCTAGCCCCCATTGAACCGGGAATAATACCATAATCTTCCGGCTGGGCACGGACGGCTCCCTTGCGAGTCACATACACATCTTCGCCAAAATGGACTTCCTTCTCCGCATAGTTGTGGTGGCAATTAATGATCATCAGGGAGCGGGTTGGCTGACCACCAGCCAGGTATTTTTCAATAATGTGTTGGCATCGGGCCATCATCACATCCCGGTTAAAGTGGGCATAGGCTTGTGCCCATTGCAAATCGTGCCAATAGGCGGCAAACTCCGGGGTTCCAGCCAGAAAATAGGCGAGATCGGGATCAGGGAGGGACTGCTGGGCCAATTTCATCAAGCCCTTCGCCGTCTCGATATGCTGTTGAGCTAACATATTCCCGATATTGCGCGAACCAGAATGAAGCATCAACCAAACCGCATCGTCGGTATCGAGACAGACCTCAATAAAATGGTTACCACCCCCCAGCGATCCTAATTGCTTCATGGCCTTGCCTTCGAGGTGTTGTACCCCCGGATGCAAGTCCTTAAAGTTGCGCCAGCCCTGCCAGTTAGTGACGGTTTTTTCAACTGTCTTATTTTCATCAAAACCCACCGGAATAGCTGCTTCAATATCGAGACGAATTTTTTTTAGTTTTCCCTCTAGGTGTTTAGCTTGAAATCGTGTTTTGATGGCACACATACCGCAGCCAATATCGACGCCGACCGCTGCCGGAATAATCGCTTCCTTGGTGGCAATCACTGACCCTACCAACGCCCCTTTGCCCAGATGAACATCCGGCATCAGGGCGATATGTTTATAGACAAAAGGTAATGACGCCATGCTCTTCGCCATGCGCAATTCTTCATGACCTAATTCATGGCTCGCCCAGGAAAGAACCGGAGCGGGGGTGGTGAGATCTAATGCTTCAAAGGGCATGGCTTGCCTCCAGGGGGCGCGATCGCGAGCCGGAACGATCGCTGTACTCAGTCAATCAAAAAGCCGTTGTGGGGTAAGCATCCTGCCTGCCACCCAGACAGCTCAGATGGCGAGGCCACATTTAATTTGCGATCGACGGATACTATAATTCTGTCCAGAATTGCATCGGCTCGACAACTGGATCGGATATCCGGGTAGGAACGTAGATTGCACAGCAAAACGACCACGATCGTTGTGATTGGGGGAGGCGCAGCAGGGGTCTTTGGGGCGATCGTGGCGGCAGAAGCCCACCCCAACAGCCGCATCTGCATTGTAGAAGCGGGACCCCAGCCCCTCGCGAAGGTGCGCATTTCCGGCGGCGGGCGCTGTAATGTTACCCATGCCTGCTTTGACCCCGCCACCCTCTGTCAAGCCTATCCCCGTGGCAGCCGGGCACTGCGCGGTCCCTTCACCCGTTTCCAGCCCCGCGATACGATCGCCTGGTTTGCCGCCCACGGGGTTCCCCTGAAGACCGAAGCCGATGGCCGGATGTTTCCCGTCAGTGACGACTCCGAAACGATCGTCCAATGTCTCTTGCAAGCCGCCGCTCGGGCCGGGGTGCAATTGCGAACCCAAGCCCCCGTAGTACGAGTAGACTCTCAGGATCACCAGTTGCGAGCCGTTCTGCGATCGGGCGAAGTCATCACGGGCGATCGGGTCCTCCTTGCCACGGGCAGTCATCCCCGTGGCTACCAGATTGCCCAACAGTTAGGGCATACCCTGCAACCGCCCGTCCCGTCTCTTTTTACCTTTAATGTGACCGATCCCCGGCTGCAAGATCTCGCGGGGGTCAGTGTTGCCAACGTCCACCTGCGACTGCGGGTAGGTACGGCCACCTTAACCCAAACCGGCCCCTTACTCATCACCCACTGGGGCCTGAGTGGACCCGCTGTCCTCAAACTATCGGCTTGGGGCGCACGATCGCTCCAGGCGCATCGTTATCAAGCGCACCTCCTGATTAACTGGGTACCCGACTTCACCCCCGATCGCCTTCGCACGCTGCTGCTGACGACGAAACAAACCTGGGCCAAACGGGCGATCGCAGCCCACTGTCCCTTGCCCCTGCCCCGCCGCCTCTGGCAAAGCCTAGTTCACCATGTGGGGATTGCGCCCGAGCGCCATTGGGCCGAACTCGCGAAAACCGCCCTCAATCAACTCAGCGACCAACTCCTGCGGGGGGACTATGCTGTTACGGGTAAAGGTGTTTTTAAGGAAGAATTTGTGACCTGTGGCGGTGTGTCCCTGCCGGAAGTGGACTTCAAAACAATGGCCAGCCGCTGCTGTCCCGGCCTTTACCTCGCAGGCGAAATCCTGGATATTGATGGCATTACGGGGGGCTTTAACTTCCAAAACGCGTGGACAACAGGCTGGTTGGCCGGACAGGCAATGGGCGGTCCCTAATCCCAACCTCGGTTATATCCCGATCGCCGTTCGACAAAACTTTCCAAATCGTCAATCTTATGCCGTCGCTGGCGACGAATTTCCGCCTCGACCCGCTTCATACAGTAGAAATCCCAGACCAGAAAGATGAAGAGGAGGAGCAGCAACACCGTTGCCATGATCTAAATCTCCAGGTTTGGACGGCACAAGACACCATTGAGCATGGCGGACTTTCCTGTTGCTAACTGTACCGATTTTGACGGGTGGGTGCAAATCGAGGGCACGGCTCAGCGGCAGGGTAGACATAGAGCCTCATGCGCTCGCATCAGGCAAGGGTGGCGTCGGGCATTCTACCTAACCAGAAACAGCCGCGACGGCTATCCCACAGGATTTAAGGCATAATTCTTCCCGATCGCGTCAGTCAAGGTATAACGGCAAGATGCATGGCTTTATCCCCCCAGATCGCTTTTTCCCCTATCTGACTTGGACCCAAATTGCCGCGTTGCCCGATCGGGACGCCGTGGTCCTGCTGCAACCGATCGGTGCGATCGAACAACATGGCCCCCACCTGCCGTTGATCGTCGATAGCGCGATCGCCACTGCTGTCATCGGTCGAGCATTGCAGGATCTGCGTCCGGATATCCCTGCCTATGCCCTGCCCACGCTGTACTACGGCAAATCCAACGAACACTGGCATTTCCCCGGCACCGTTACCCTCACGGCCCAGACCCTACTGGCCCTGTTAATGGAGGTAGGGGAAAGTCTTTATCGAGCAGGATTTCGCAAGCTGGCCTTCGTCAACGCCCACGGTGGCCAACCCCAAGTTATCGAGATGGCGGCACGGGATTTACACCAGCGCTATGGTGACTTTTGGGTATTCCCCCTGTTTGTCTGGCGTGTCCCCCACGGGGCCGAAACCCTGTTAACCCCTAAGGAGCAGGAATTCGGTATCCATGCCGGGGATGCGGAAACAAGCCTGATGCTTGCGCTGTTGCCGGATCAGGTCCACATGGATGAGGCGGTGGCTGAATACCCGCCCGATTTACCCGCCGATAGTCTTCTGAGCGTTGAGGGTAAACTTCCCTTTGCCTGGGTGACCCAGGATATCAGCCAGAGTGGGGTCATGGGTGATCCGCTCCCGGCAACGCGGGCAAAGGGCGAGCGCCTCTTGGCGAGTCTCAGCCGGAGTTGGGTCCAAGTGATCGAAAATTTATATACCTTTCAGCCGCCCAGAAGGGGCTAAGCCCCTAACACCGAGCAATGACCGGGCGTTGCCCAGGTATCGCATCGCTCCCCGCACGATGGCTAACCGCAGGCCACGCCAGGCTAATGCAAGAAGTGCCGTTTGCCCGTAAACACCATTGCGATGCCCAAGTCATTCGCGGCTTGAATGGAATCCGCATCCCGGACACTGCCTCCCGGCTGTACGATCGCGCTCACCCCTGCCGCCGCCGCCGCCTGCACCGAGTCCGCAAAAGGGAAAAAGGCGTCACTGGCAAGGACGGCCCCCTGGGCCTGCTCGCCTGCCTGGGTCAGGGCAATTTGCACCGCGCCAACCCGGTTCATCTGACCTGCCCCCACGCCCACGGTGGTGCGATCGCGGGTGACCACGATCGCATTGGATTTCACGTGCTTCACCACTTTCCAGGCGAACAGGAGTTCGACCATTTCTGCCGGGGTGGGCTGCTTCTGGGTTACCACTTGCCAGGTGTGGGTATCCATGTCCTCGGTATTGCCGCGATCGGCGGTCTGGGCCAGGAAGCCCCCGGCAATTACCTTAACGGTGATGGGTTCGCCCGTCGTGAGATCGGGCAGGATTAAAAGGCGCAGCTTGGATTTTTTCTGAAGGATAGCCGCCGCATCAGGATCACAGGCCGGTGCCAGAATACATTCCAAAAAGGTTTGGCTCAGACGTTCGGCGGTGGCCCCATCGATCGCCTGGTTAAGGGCCACAATGCCCCCAAAGGCCGAAGTGGCATCGGCCTTAAAGGCACGATCGTAGGTTTCTGCCAAATCATCCCCTAGGGCTACCCCACAGGGATTGGTGTGTTTGAGGATAGCAACCGCCGCTTGCTCCGGCCCAAATTCAGCGATCAAGGCCCGCGCGGCTTCGAGATCGACCAGGTTGTTGTAGCTCAATTCCTTACCTTGCATCTGGGTGGCAGCGGCCCAACCCCGTGGTGTGGTCCCACTGCGATACCAAACGGCGGCCTGGTGGGGATTTTCGCCATAGCGCAAACTCTGGTGCTGTTGCCCTGACACGAGCAGGGTTTCGGGTAAAGGGCGAATTTCACCCTCCGCCTGGAAGTGTTGGCTGAGGTAGGCGGTAATGGCCCGATCGTAGGCAGCGGTATGTTCAAAAGCTTTGAGGGCACAGGCTTGCCGAAAGGCGAGGGATGGTTCCCCCCCCTGCTGGCGCAATTCCTGGAGGTAGGCGTCGTACTGGCTGGGGTCACACAGGATCGTGACGAAAGCATGGTTTTTGGCGCTGGCCCGGACGAGGGTGGGGCCACCAATATCAATTTGTTCAATCGCATCGCTCAGAGCAACCCCAGGTTGGGCGATCGTTTGCTCAAAGGGGTAGAGATTCACCACCACCAGCTCGATCGCGGGGATGTCGTTGGCGGCAAGGTCTGCCCGATCGTCCGCCCGATCACGACGGGCCAGAATACCCCCATGAATGCGGGGGTGGAGGGTTTTGACCCGGCCCCCCAGGATTTCCGGCGACCCCGTGTGTTCTGCCACCTTGATCACCGGTAGGTCCGCGTCCTTCAGCGCTTGGGCCGTGCCGCCGCTACTGACTAGGGTGAAACCAAATTCCTGAACGAGGGTCTGGGCTAACGCGACCAGTCCAGACTTGTTTGACACACTCAGCAGTGCTAGCCGTGCCATGCCCGTACAATCCTCATTGAAACAATGCTGTCAGCAGACACGTATCCGGTACGCACCGCCGGGGGCGATCGCAGTGGGGATGGGGTGCTGCTGACGGTTGAACACTGATGAACGAGGTTATTATACGTTGCGTCTTTCTGTCTAGAATCCCCCCAGAAGACTGCCGATCCCTGAGGTAACCGAGACGACGCTGCCACGTTCAATGGGTGATCGCGTCTGAGGATAGCTTGGGACAGCATCCGTGGGGGGTTGGGCGGCGGTTATGCGGTGACGCATTGCCTAGGGGCAGGCAAACTGGGGACGGGCGATCGTGGGGATCTGGAGGACATTTGGGTCCAGCCCGTCGGCTTCCAAATGCAGCATGGTCAACATTTCCGTCCAGGCACGGGTTAACGCGGGATCATCAGGCCGCTCACAGGCGGCAGCCGCTAGGGTCGTGAGGGCATCGTTCCAGATCCCATTTTTCGCAATTGCTAGCGCTTTAACCCCAGCCTGCCCGCTGACTGGCTCGGTGTTGGCGGCGACCCGTTGGATAGTCCCCCCAACCCAGTAGATATTCCGCTCGGCATCCTCATCTACCCCATCCACATGGCCAACCGCACTACAGATGGGGTTAACCCGCCAGTTATACGCTTCTCCCACCGCCAATGCGATCGCATCGGGAGGCAGGGTTACACTGTAAATACCGGGTTGACCCTTGGGGATCATCACCGTTGTTGCGTAGACCGTTTCGCCACTGCGTTGGGAGACGAGTTGAAAATGCACCTGCTCTGTTTTCGGCAGGGTTCTAAAATTTTCCAGATCAGGCCGGAACGTTCCTTGGTACCAAAAAATCGTGGGTTGGGCTGATGTGGTTAGGCTAATCCCATTTTCGGGTACAAGTGCAATTGGCAAAACCGGAATTTCATGGCCTTTTTGACCGATCACATAGTCAGGGAAGCAAGGGCCACCCCGTGTACCACCGACCACGCGCCGCCCCGGCATTCCGCGCTGGGCGATCGCGGGTAAATTAACAGCAGTTGCACCAAGTACACTTATCAGGAAGAGGCCAGCCAAGCGTTTGGTTAATGGATGGAATCCCATAGAAAACACCTCATTCACTATGATGCGTCATACGCTCTCGCAACAGTTTTTGTCTAAGAGGGTGTTTGAAAAGTCAAAAAACTAGCCGTTTGGGCGACTGAAGTCGCCACTACAAACGCCAAGCAACACTTAGAATAGTAGAATAGCCAAATGTTGAGGTTCGTAGTCGCGATTCTAACTGTGATCCTCCTCTTCAAACATCCCTCTAAGAACTGTGCTGTATGCTCATTAACACCATTAAATCAATGTCATCAAATTCTAAACTTTGAACGGGCAGCGAATTTGCCCTACCCTTCAGAGTTTCTAACTATAAATTCCCTCACTAAGACAGAAATTCCGCATAAAATTCCTGAGAATGTCCGTAAATTTTGGGAGTACCCGATTAACTTCCTGATTGACTTTATAATACCCAAACGCCAATCGGTGTATGTTTATACACTTAATGATGGGATAACCCCTTAGTTGGCGATTGTCGCTAGCATCCTGTAAAAAACAGCCGTTTTAATTCGGATAAACCTATGTGGCAACGATTGATTTCCATCCTGTTGGGATTAGGGTTACTCACCAGTATCCTCGTGGTTGGTTCCCCTACCCGTGCCCAATTTAGCAATACGGACTGGCGCATATCCCAATTGGAAACGGAGTTAGGAAATCTGCGATCGCAGGTCAACCGCCTAGCCGCTAGTGTCGATCGCCCGCCGCCCGTCCCCCTCCCGCCTAATCCTGCTACGATATCAAGCCCTGCCCCATCGCTGGAGGCAAGCGAGGCAGCCGCGTCTCGCTTTACGCGGTTGGCCACCCTGGTGGTTGAATTACGGCAGGAGATCCGTGACTTGCAAGCACGGGTACACGCCTTGGAAACCCGTTGACGTTTTCCCAAGGCATCAATTACTCCAATTGTCACTGGAGAATTAATGGGGCACACAAGATGTCTAGCTCATCAGAAAAGTGTCAACGGGATAGGCAAAATGCCTAAAAGGGCAGGCAAGCTGCCTACCCCACAAGAAAAGTGTCAATGGGGCAGGCAAGCTGCCTAGCAATCACGCGATCAGGGACTTGACTTTCGCCATGATGCCCACGGGGTCAATGCCTTGGTAGGGGTACTGTTCCCAGAGACCACCGCAGCCTTCCTCGTGGGTACCCAAGTAAGCATACTTCGGTGCGAACCCCCGCTCTAGTAGCCAGGAGCCGAAGCGGCTACCGAGGCCCGTTTTACGGTTGAAGGCTTCCACGACTAGCACAAAGGGGGCCTTGCCAATCTTGGCCATCATGTCCTCATCGACAACGTTGAGGGTCGGTTTGTTGATCAGGCCCACATCAATGCCCTCCTGCTTCAGGCGCTCCACCGCATCCAACGCCCGGTACAGGGCATCCCCAAAGCTGACGATATAACCGGCAGTCCCCTCGCGGATCACCTCATCCTTACCAGGAGCGAACAGATAATCACCGCTAAACATTTCCTTGCCCTCGGTGTCCAGGATCATCGGCACCTTCGATCGCGTTGAGAAGACAAACCGCAGACCGGGCTGGTGGAAAATGGTCTCGATACAGGCTTCCATCTGGCGGGGATCGGCGGGGAAATAAAGTCGGGTTTCGTAGCCGTCATCCAGGCCGTTGTCGGCAAAAAAATTGTTAATGCCGAAGTGACAGGTATTGTCGGCCATGTCGTCGATCCCGGCATGGGAGAAGTGGCAGAGGACATTGGAGTTATTGAGCCGCGCCATTGTGATTTCGGAAATGATCATCTCCAGGAAGGCGCTGAAGGTGGCGAAAATGCCCTGGCGGTCCTCCTCCATGCCAAAACCGGCTGCCGCAGAGAAGTTGCAGCGCTCCATGATGCCACCGCTGACGAAGATTTCCGGGAACGCCTTGCGGATTTGCGCCAAACCACAGGACCCCTCCAGATCACTATCGACGCACAATACTTTTTGCTTGCGATCCTCTTCGCTCATGCGGCCCAGGATCGAGACCACGACATCCCCGAAGACATTGCGGTTAGCTCCGGTTTCACTGCTTGACCCCAGGAAGGTGTAGGTGTTTTGGGGCTTTTCAATGCTCTTGAGGTACTCGACCGCTGCCGTGCGACCGCGTGCTTCCAGGTATTGCAGCGCCAGTTTCACCGAAATCACATCATGACCGTGGTTTGAGCCTTCCAAGCCTTCAATGCCCACCGCCATTGGCCGCTTGTTGATCACCGCGATCGGTCCCGGTGTGTTAATCGCTTGGCAAATGCGGCTGTAGAGACCGTCCAGATCTTCGCCATCCCCCTCCAGGACCGTCAGCCCATGCCCTGACAGGGTCTTCGCCAGACTGAAGCCGGGGAGATAGTGGGAGGGGTTTCCGGCGATCGTCACGTCATTGTCATCAATCAGCAGCTTCACATTAATATTCTTAGCCACCGCCATTCGAGCTGCTTCCGCGTCATTCCCCTCCTGCTGGGAACCATCCGACCCCAGACAGAAGACGGCTTTGTCGGGGTGGGCTAGGGCCACGCCATTGACATAGGGCCACATGTGCCCTAAGCGCCCAGAACTAAACTTCACCCCTGGGGTTAACCCTAATTCCGGGTGACCGGGCAGGGTGGAGTGGGCTTCCCGGTAGCGCATTAACTGTTCGGCGGGTAAGTCATGGTTCAACGCCGCCCACAGGTATTGGGTTGCCACCCGGTGTCCCGCTTCATCGAAAAAGATCGGCACAAACTTATCCGGTGCGCCCCGGAAAAATGCATCCAGGATCACCACTTCCGGCACCGTATCGTAGGGACCGCCCGTGTGACCGCCCACCCCTTTGGCAGCGCCCGTTGCGGTGAAGAAGACGATCGCATCCCGACAGAGTTGGATATTGGCCTGAAGTGCTGCTTTTTGGTCGGACGTTAGGGTGGAACTAGCCGGATCAAGCTTAATCCGCTGGTAGGCACTTAGATCGATCGGGAAGTTGGCGCTGGTCATAGAAAATTTCCTGGACAAAGCAGATTAACGTCCATCTTCGGGGAGAACGATCCCCTCTGTCTACTAAGCACATATTAAGAACTTTAAGCAATGGGTCCTGGGGACAAAAATTCAATGCAACTGACGTTTCTGGTAAGGGAAACGGGTTAACTAAACCTATTGGGACCGGCTTCGCACTTGGGGAAATGATGGGGTCCCAGTTGTTCAAGTTGCAAAAGAGAACGCGATCGCTATGCTTGCGAGAGTCTGGAGTGCATCCCTAGTTGGCATTGATGCGGTGAAGGTGGGGGTCGAAATTGATGTTTCCGGGGGCTTACCGGGCATTACGGTGGTGGGGTTACCCGATGCGGCGGTGCAGGAGTCGCGGGAACGGGTGCGGGCGGCGCTGAAAAATGCGGGCTATGTCTTCCCCATGCGCAAGGTGGTGATTAACCTGACGCCTGCCGATTTACGCAAGGAAGGCCCCAGTTTTGATTTACCCATTAGTGTGGGCATTCTGGCGGCGTCAGAGCAGGTGAGCGCGGAACAGTTGGATCAGTATTTATTTCTAGGGGAAGTCTCCCTGGATGGCAGTTTGCGGGCGATCGCCGGGGTGTTGCCGATCGCCGCCACGGCCCAGCAGTTGGGCATCTCCACCCTGGTAGTCCCCGCCGACAACGCCCAGGAGGCGGCTGTTGTGAAGGGCCTGAAGGTCTATGGGTTTCAGCATGTGGCCGATGTTGCCGACTTTCTCAATAACCCCGGCTCGTACCAACCGACCCAACTGGACCCGAAGGAAGAATTACTCCGTCAGCAGCGCAGCCATTTAGACTTAAAAGATGTCAAAGGCCAAGCCCATGCGCGTCGGGCACTGGAAATTGCGGCGGCAGGGGGCCATAACCTGATTTTTGTGGGACCTCCCGGCAGTGGGAAAACCATGCTAGCCCGTCGGTTACCGGGGATTTTGCCGCCGTTGACCTTTGACGAGGCCCTAGAGGTGACCCAAATCCATTCCGTGGCGGGGTTACTCAAGGATCGCGGGCGGTTAGTGGGCACTCGCCCCTTCCGCAGCCCTCACCATTCGGCCTCTGGACCTTCCCTGGTGGGCGGGGGTAGCTTTCCGCGCCCGGGGGAAATTTCCCTGGCCCATCGCGGGGTCTTATTTCTGGATGAACTGACGGAATTTAAGCGGGATGTCCTGGAATTTCTGCGCCAACCCCTCGAAGATGGGCAGGTAACGATTTCCCGCACCCGCCAGTCGGTGATGTTTCCGGCCCAATTTATGCTGGTGGCCAGTACCAACCCCTGTCCCTGCGGTTATTTTGGCGACACGATCCAACCCTGCACCTGTTCCCCCCGCCAACGGGAGCAATACTGGGCCAAACTCTCTGGTCCCCTCATGGATCGCATTGATCTGCAAGTCGCGGTGAACCGCCTCAAGCCAGAGGAAATTACCCGCCAACCCCAAGGGGAGGCATCGGCGAGGGTGCGCGATCGCGTCCAAATTGCCCGTGCGCAGGCGCAGCAACGGTTCCAGGACGAACCCACGGTGCGATCGAATGCGGAAATGCAAAGCCGTCATCTGCGCCAGTGGTGCCGGTTGGATGATACCAGTCAAACCCTTCTGGAAGCCGCGATTCGCAAATTGGGGTTATCGGCACGGGCGACCGATCGCATCCTCAAGGTCAGCCGCACGATCGCCGATTTAGCCGGGGAGGAACAGATCCAGAGTCAGCATGTGGCGGAGGCAATTCAATACCGGACGATCGATCGGATGTCCTAGTAATAGCGCGATGCTCCAGACGTGACGCTGGCTGATGTTGGCTTGCAATCCTTGCGCGGGCAGGGGGGGTTGGCTGGAGTCCTTCGCTGTTTTCTCTGGGTTTTCTCTGGTATGTACGACAACGTTTGCAAATTCCTGGCCGAAACCTATACGCAAGACTTTGCCCAGTGGTTATTGGGCGACACCATTGGCTTAACCCAACTCAGCCCCTCGGAGTTGTCCGTTGAACCGATGCGGGCTGATGCGCTGATTTTGCTGGCTGCCGACCAGCTCTTGCTCCAGATCGAATTTCAAACCCAACCAGAGGCCCCAATTCCCTATCGCATGGCCGAGTATCGCCTACGCGGTTACCGCCGGTATCCCAATCTGCCCATGCGCCAACTTGTGATTTACCTCAAACCGACGCGATCGGAGCGGGTCTACCAAACCGTATTTGCAATTTCGGGAATGCGCCATGAGTTTGAGGTGATTCGGCTGTGGGAATGTTCTCCCGATGACCTGTTACCGTTCCCCGGCTTGTGGCCATTAGCGATCCTATGTGGCACGCCCGATAAAACCGCTACCCTCCGGGAAATCGCCCAACGAATTGAACGTTTGCCCGATCGCGGCATTAAAGGGAACGTCGCTGCTGCCACCGCTGTCCTAGCGGGCTTAGTATTAGAGAAAACAGTGATTCAGCAAATCCTGCGGGAGGAGATTGTGAAGGAATCGGTGATCTATCAAGACATCCTGAGCAAAGGGGTACAACAAGGACTCCAGCAAGGACTCCAACGCGAGATCTCGCTGGTGTTGCGGCTGCTCAAACACCGCTTTGGTGATCTGGAACCCGCACTAGAAACCCGCATTCGATCGCTGCCCGTGGAGCAATTGGAAGCCTTGGGTGAGGCATTACTCGATTTCACCCAGCCGGAAGCGGTGACCACCTGGCTAGATCACCACGCTTAAGCGGCATCCCAGGGCGGCCAATATTTGGGCATTCAGCGTTGGGAGCGTATTGCCGGAGTGCGATTGTTGAGAGGCGGATCGCTTGCTATGATTCAGGCCATTGCTATGATTCAGGCCATGTCTAGCTTCCACTCCTCGATCAGAGTAGGATTAACTTCCCAAGAGGCAGGCAATGTTAACTGATTGTAATTAACTGGTTGTCATTAAAATACTCCCTTACAATTCCCCTAAGTGCTGCTTCATCAACCCTTCAACCATCATCTGTCACAACAATGGGTGAACTCATTCTAGTCTTAGATGGCAATCTAGAAGTTATTGATGAGAACTGGTTAATTGACATCAACTCTCCTTACATATTAGCAATCCAGTCGTGATCGCTCGCTAAATCTAGGACGATCGCGACTCTTCAAACCCAACCCAATGCCAAAATTCCCTGCGGTATGGCATGACTTGAGTTATCTTGGATTTTTTATCCCCAAGCGTGTGATGAATGAGCGTTGTGTTCAAGCCGACGTTGACTGCTGTCCGGCGTCTTGATCTAGGAAACTTTAACGAGTACCTGATCGCCCTCAATTTTGGCGGCATAGGTTGCTAAGGGTTTATTCGCAGGCCCCTTGGCAACAGCACCATTGGGTTGAAATTGGGACCCGTGACAGGGACAGGCAAAACGGGACTGGGAGCCGTTCCAACGTACCGTACACCCCCGGTGAGGACAGGCTGCACTCACCGCAATCAGGTTAGCCGCATTGGCTGGGTCCCGGATAACTGCTACCCCATTCGGCGCAAAATCTTTGTTGATAATGGCTCCAGACTGGTTCAGTTGGGCCACGGTTCCAATCGCTACAAAGCCGTCCGATCGCGGCGTTGCCGCAAGGCGACGATCGGGGGATACCCCTGGCGGCCTCGAGGGTGTGGCGGGGGAGGGAGCCGCTTGGCTCGGCGACAGGCAGGCCGCGATCGCCACCGGCAGGGAACTCGCCAGGGTGCCAAAGCCAACCCAGACCATAAATTCACGTCGTTTCATACGAAATCTCCTTGGGCACGCCGCGTGCGGTTGATGGGGTAACAGGCCTAGGGGATGGGGCATCCCCCTTAGAGCCTAGCGCAGAGCCGAGGCGAGGACCTAGGCAAGATCCGGGAACACGTCCTTGACAGCGGGATGCACCAGCCGCTGTTGGTGAACATTCAATCCCTTAGCCAAGGCCAGATCAGTTTCTAGGGCTTTCAGACCGTGATCGGCTAGCTTCACAACATAGGGTAAGGTGCTGTTATTGAGGGCTTGGGTTGCTGTCCAGGGGACAGCCCCCGGCATATTGGGGACCCCATAATGCACCACCCCGGCCTCCACATAGGTGGGTTGGGTATGGGAGGTGGGCCGTAGGGTTTCGACACAGCCCCCCTGATCAACAGCCACATCAACAATCACTGACCCTGGACGCATCTGTTCGACCAACGATCGCGGCACCAGGAGGGGTGCCCGTCGCCCTGGGACTAAGACAGCCCCAATCAATAGGTCAGCATTCCTAACTGCAGCATCCACCTGGCTGGGATGGCTATACAACAGTTCTACGCGAAAACCAAACAAGGTTTCCAGATAGGCCAAGCGATCGACATTGATATCCAGAATTTTCACTTGGGCACCGAGACCGATCGCCATCCGGGCGGCCTCCGTCCCCACAACGCCGCCCCCCAGGATCACCACCTGACCCGGTTGCACCCCCGGTACGCCGCCCAGGAGCAC